>NZ_JAJKHN010000071.1:0-34495 GCF_020982715.1 Bacteroides sp. 1_1_30 | reverse complement strand
TTTTTCGTAGGGCGTTGCCCTACGCTATATAATTAAGCCCTTTCAGGGCACCCCAATAAATATATAATTGTAAGGCTTTCAGCCTAACCGATAAATTCTCATTTAACCGATAAATTCCCATTTAACCGCTAAATTCCCATTTAATTGTATAAATTATGATTCTATCTTATAAAATACATACAGTCACTCCCTACATCAACTGGATTTACTTTTTCCACGCATGGGGTTTCCAGCCACGTTTTGCAGCCATTGCCAACATTCACGGATGTGATGTCTGCCGTGCTTCGTGGCTGACGACTTTTCCGGAAGAAGAACGTAGCAAGGCTTCCGAAGCCATGCAGTTATTTAAAGAAGCCAACCGGATGCTTGATCTGCTCGACCGGGATTATGAGGTAAAGACCCTATTCAAGCTCTATAAAGCGAACGCTGACGGAGATAATTTGATTATTGAGAAAGAAAAAGACCAATTCGTCACCTTTCCTTTACTGCGTCAGCAGACGCCCAAAAGAGATGGAAGTCCTTTCCTTTGTCTAAGCGACTTTATCCGTCCTCTTTCTTCCGGCATCCCCGACACCATCGGTGCTTTTGCTTCTTCTATTGATGCGGACATGGAAGGACTGTATGAACAGGATCCATATAAACACTTACTTGTCCAAACCCTCTCCGACCGACTGGCAGAAGCTGCAACAGAAAAGATGCATGAGTATGTACGAAAAGAAGCATGGGGATATGCCAAAGAAGAAAATCTGGGCATAGCGGATTTATTGGTCGAGAAATATCAAGGTATTCGCCCTGCCGTCGGCTACCCGTCTTTACCGGATCAGTCTGTCAACTTCCTGTTGGATGAACTGCTGGACATGAAACAGATAGGTATTTCATTGACTGAAAACGGGGCCATGTATCCGCACGCTTCTGTTTGCGGACTTATGTTTTCACATCCGGCTTCCGAATATTTCTCTGTAGGAAAGATTGGAGAAGACCAACTCGAAGATTATACCCGCCGCCGGGGAAAAAGCATCGAAGAAATGCGCAAGTTTCTGGCAGCGAATCTTCAATAATCATCATTCTCCTGTGATTTTTCTCCTTTTCTCACGACTAACTAACCAGAAAAGCAATCATAGACTTCATGAGAGAACAAACAACAGAAGCCAATCCTCCTATTGAGCAAGAGTTCTTGTCGGTAATCCGCGAATATGAACGGGTGATCTACAAAGTGTGCTATCTGTACGCCAACCCCAATGCTCCGCTCAATGACCTTTATCAGGATGTGCTACTGAATCTTTGGAAAGCCTATCCTAAATTCAGAAAAGAATGTAAAGTATCTACATGGATTTATCGTATTGCCCTCAACACATGTATCAGTTTTTATCGTAAAGAAAAGAATATACCGGAAATTGTCAGTCTCACCAAAGATACTGACTGGACCATAGAAGCACACGACCCGATCAACGAAATGCTGAAACAGCTTTATCAGATGATTAACCAGCTGGGACAACTAGACAAATCAATTATCCTGCTCTATCTCGAAGACAAAAGTTATGAAGAAATAGCAGAAATTACCGGACTGACGGTTACCAATGTAGCGACTAAACTAAGCCGCATCAAAGACAAACTTAAAAGAATGAAAAAGGAGGAATAAGATATATGGAACTGGAAGAACTGAAAAAATCTTGGAATGCCCTGGATGAACACTTGAAAGATAAAGAGTTCATCAAAGAAGAAGAGCTTGAAAAGCTGATAAGGCATGCAGACAAAGGTATCCATGCCATTGCCAGCCTGAACATCAAGCTTATTCTGATTTCTTTGCCGATATTGATCTTGTTTTTAGCGGAGGTGTTGTTGCACAACAGATTGAACCCGATCTACATCATTATCATTTTCGCATGGATTCCCGCACTTTGCTGGGACATCGTCACCACCCGCTACCTCCAACGGACTCAAATAGACGAGATGCCTCTGGTAGAGGTAATCAGCCGCGTGAACCGTATACACCGATGGACCATCAGAGAACGACTGATTGCTATTGCTTTCCTCCTGGTACTGGCTGTACTCTCATTTATCTACTGGCAAGTGTGGCAATATGGAATAGGCATGATAGCCTTCTTTATCCTGTTATGGGGCGGAGGACTAGGATTGATTTTATGGATTTACCGCAAGAAGTTCTTAAATCGCATCCACGAAATAAAGAAGAATTTAAGCGAATTGAACGAATTAATGTAAAAGGAGATAATGGATGTGCTTACCCTACAACGGTAAGCACACTCTTTCCATTCACTTTCTTATGCACTTGCACCTGAACAGAAATTCGTTCACTCATCTCCTGTACGTGAGAAATAACTCCGATTTTCCGTCCCTGCATCTGTAATTGTTCCAATGCTTCCATTGCCGTACGCAGGCTTTCCGCATCCAAAGAGCCGAATCCTTCATCAATAAATAGAGATTCTACTTTCAGGTTATTGCTTGATAAGGAAGACAAGCCCAAAGCCAACGCCAAAGATATCAGGAATGATTCACCACCGGAAAGAGAGTACACAGTCCGTATTTCATCACACATATCACAATCTATCACTTGAAGCGCCAACGTGTCGGGAACCTGTTGCAACTTATAGCGTTTAGAAAGGTAGGATAAATGTTTATTGGCATGAAGCAACAGCAAATTCAAAGTGTAACTTTGAGCTATCACTTTAAATTTCGCTCCGTCCGCACTGCCTATCAGTTTATTAAGTTTCGCCCAACGTTCGGCAATCGTCTGTTTCTCTGCCAGTTCCTTCGCAATCTGTTCCACAGTTAGCTTATTCTTTGCCTGTTGCAAAAGACGGGCTTCCATAGTAGAAAAGGTACGTTCGATATTCAGGTTTTCTTCCTGTTGTTTCTTTATTATTTCGGGAAGTTGTTCGGGAGACTCAATCTTTTTATACTGTTCCTGCAATTCTCCGATAGCCAGCGTAATTTGCTTCATCTCTCCTTGCAGACCAGAAAGGCGATTGTGCACAGCCTCTACCTCTTTGCGTGCTTTCTCCAAAGCCAAATTCAGCTCTTTTTCTCTTTTTGCCACGGCTGCTTCCGCTTCATCCGCACTTTTTCCTTTCAACAGTTGCGAACGTTCCTGACGGAGCACATTCAACGCTTTCTCTATAACTTCAAATCTCTTTTGTTCGGCTGAAGCAGTATTCTGCAGTAATAACAACTGTTCTTTAGCAGACGATACTTTCTGCATCGCCAGGCGACAAAGAGATACATTCTCACGAAGAGCTTCACAATGCGCACGCATCTTTTTAATTTCTTCATCGCTGCGTTGCCATTCTGCATAAAGATTACGATATTCTAAAATACGTTCTGCCAGTTCCGTCAAACGATGTTGTATCTGCTCTTCGTTACCAGCATCGATCCCAGCTTTATACAATGCCGCCAACTGTTCTCCAATCTGTCCGTCCACCATCTTCTGATGCGTCCAATCACGTTGCAAAACAATGCTCCGGTTATTGATCTGTTGACAGTTTGCTACTGCTGCATTATACTCCTGTTCTATACTCCGAAAAAGAGTATCTACTACCTCTTGTTCCTGATGGTAAGGATGCGCCGTACTACCGCAAACTGGACAAGCTTCCCCCTCCTGCAATTGCTGACGCAATGCTTTCACGTCTTTTCCCACTGCCATACGTGCATTTTCGTAAAGGCGTTGAGTCACTTTCAATGCGGTTTCTTGTTCAGTCAATTGTTTCAGGCAATCAGTTGTTTCTTTCTCCAACCGTTCTACTTCCGCCTTGGTTTTCGTCTGCGTTTCCGTCAATTGCCGGATATTCTGTTGGCGTGTCAGCTCTTTTTGCAACTTCATCTGTTCTTCGGTCAATAACGGATATCCGAAAGAGTTTAATCGCAACAACCGTTCTTCATTCGTGTTTATCCCGGCTGTCAGTTTATTTTCTTCCTGCCGTAGAATTTCTTCCACCTGTTCTAGCTGCAACGCTTCTTCTATTCCTACATGATTCAGCAAACGGTTCAGAGAAGAATAAGAAACCTGCAACTGCTCCGTAGCCATCCGCATTTTTTGTTCCTGCTCCGACACCTGTTTATTAGCGGACTGTAATATCTGTTTCGATTGTGTGTAACTGTCCTGCTGTGACTGTATCTGTACATCCAACTGACGGGCTTTCTTCAAGTCCGGTTGTATGGCCTCCCATTGTGCCTTGAAATGTACCAATCCTTCTTCTTGTGAAGCCAATGCGCCCTGTAACATTTTCAATCTTGCTTGCTCCTCCTGTTCTTCCTGTTGCTTCTTCTTCCAAAGATCTTCCTGCATTTTTAATGAACGAACCACATTCAGTTGTTCATTTTGCTCTGCCAGCAGTTTGATTCCTGTCACACGCTTTTCGGCCAACAGCTCTTTCTCTTTTTGTAAAGCAAGTAATTCTTCTTCCGGCATCAATTCGATCACATTCATTCGATTCTGAATCAAAGTGACTTCTTCCTGTGCCGCCTTATTCCGTGCATAGACTTCTTGAGAAATCCGGGAATATACACCGGTTCCCGTCAACTTCTCAAGCAACTCCGCTTTGGCCGCTCCTTTCGATTTCAGGAATGTTGCAAAATCATTCTGCGCCAATAATACGGTACGGGTAAACTGCTCATACGTCAACCCCACCAGCTCCACCAACTGAATCAACAACTCTTTTTTGGTACCCTGGAATTCTTTCTCCGTATCCAGTTCTTTCACCTCCAGCGTTTGTGGCTGCAAAGAACCGCTTATCTTATTTCTTGTCCGTCTTACCGACCAGCGAGAACGGTAACGCCGTCCGTCAATGCCTAAGAAATCGACTTCCGCATAACCGTCGCTTGTTCCCCGACGCAATAAATTTCTTACATCGGACTGATTTATCTGATTGTCTCCTACATCTGCCAGATTCACACTTTCCACCGAAGTTGCGAAACGGGGAGCTTTATCATACAGTGCCAGACATAAAGCATCTAGTAAAGTAGACTTACCGGCACCCGTAGGTCCCGAAATAGCAAATATACCTGCAGAATGTAATGGTTCTGCTGTAAAATCGACTTCTACTGTCCCTTCTATTGAGGTCAGATTCTTCAATCGTATAGCTAGTATTTTCATTCTTCCTCCTCTTCTTTATGAGTAGCAGCCAAATAGGCTTCCTGAAACAAACCTGTCAGTTCGGCAGGCATTTCCACCTGATAAATCTTTTCAAAGGCAGACTGCGCAATCTGCAAGGGAGACATCTCCTGCAATCCTCTCTTCCAGTTCTCGTTTTCTTTCTCCGTATTTTCTACATCGGTGCGATAGGTAGACACAATGCGTGCCAATCGATAATTTTTATCTGCCAATGCCTCCTCAATCTCCTGCCGAAGCATGGGTTCCGGTTCCTCCAGCAATACCTTCACTTCTAAATAAGGAGCTACATCCTTTGTCTCCGGCAATTCTTTCAAGGCTTCCAACAGCACTTCCGGCAAGGCGGGATCTCCATTCGGCACACTTACCAAAGGGATTAATTTCGGGCATTCCAACCGTTCAATGTCTACTGCACAACCTCCGTCAAAGGTCACCATCACGACTCCATGATGATAATGTTTCTCTGCAAAAGACATCGGAATGGGACTTCCTGCATATCTCACATTCTCCCTTCCCGACACTCGCTGCGCTTTATGTATATGCCCCAATGCCGTATACGCTATCTGTTCGGAAAAAGCTTCCGGCGATACACACTCCAGACCACCAATCACAGTGCGTTCACTATAATCTTTTTCTGCAATCTCCGATCCTGTAGCCTGCAAATGACCGATGGCAAGAATCGACTGATTCGCTGTCCTTTGCTTCCATAGCCTTTGCAGAAGCTGCGAATATAGTTCGCGAACTCCCTCCGCGTACAGGTTGCCTTCCGTCTGCACGACCGGATAATCCCCCTGGCGCAAAAAAGGGACAGCCATGCAAAGCAGTTCCACTTCCCCTTTCCGGTTCTTCAGTTCCACGATCAAATGGTCATAATCAATTTCTCCACCTTCAAGTTTGCGCACCACCCCTCTGACTTCTGTCCGCATAGCCTGCAACAGAGGCAAAGGAGCTTCCAGACGTGCTGCCGAATCATGATTGCCGGCCACAATGACAATTTGCAGATTCGGATTCTCCACTGTCACCCGATAAATAAACTGATAATACATGCTTTGGGATGCAGCGGAAGGGTTGGAAACATCAAAAACATCTCCGGCTATAATCAATGCATCAATCTCTTTCTGACGAATTTCTTCTGCCAGCCAATTCAGGAATACCTCATGTTCTCCCGTGCGATCATATCCAAAAAAGGTTTGTCCCAAATGCCAGTCGGCAGTATGTAATATACGTATCATAATTTTATAACTATCTCTACTAACAAGAGGCAAAAATAACACAATCGGAAAGATTATCTCGCATCTGCCTCTCTTTTTTACCAATAATCATGTATATTTGCAGGATAAAAATCCAACCCTATGAAGATACTGTATTATATTTATCAGATTTGCATCGCTTTGCCTATTTTATTAGTGCTGACCATCCTTACGGCAATCGTCACTATTGTAGGTTCCCTCTTGGGAGGAGCCCACTTCTGGGGATATTATCCGGGAAAGATATGGTCACAATTAATTTGTCTGTTCCTGTTGATTCCCGTGAAGATTGAGGGGCGCGAAAAGCTGCATGACAAAACTTCCTATATTTTTGTACCTAACCATCAGGGTTCATTTGATATTTTCCTCATCTACGGCTTCATTGGAAGAAACTTTAAATGGATGATGAAAAAAAGTCTGCGTAAATTGCCATTCGTCGGAAAAGCCTGTGAAAGCGCAGGACATATCTTTGTAGACCGTTCCGGCCCGAAGAAGGTTTTGGAAACCATCCGGCAGGCAAAAGACTCGTTGAAAGACGGAGTTTCTCTGGTGGTCTTTCCCGAAGGTGCACGCACTTTTACCGGACACATGGGATATTTTAAAAAAGGGGCTTTCCAATTGGCGGATGATTTACAGTTGGCAGTGGTACCTGTCACTATCGATGGCTCATTTGAAATCCTTCCACGCACAGGCAAATGGATACATCGCCATCGCATGATTCTGACTATTCACGACCCTATTCCTCCCAAAGGAAAAGGCATGGAAAATATCAAGGCAACCATGGCAGAGGCATACGCTGCTGTTGAAAGTGCCCTCCCGGAGCAACATAAGGGAATGGTGAAAAACGAAGATCAAGACCGGTAATTTGTGTATTATACCTAAAAATGAATATGGGGATGCTCACGCACCCCCACACTCCTAACCAGTTTTATGCATCAAACTATTAAATTAAGAAATTAAGGAATTCAGATATTTAGATGTTTTGCAAAGTTATGGTTTGGTTTGACATCATTTGCAATTCTTGAAAAGTCAAATTAAAACCTTTATGAATTTCTTTTTCTAAATTCTCCAATGAGAAAGATTCACCTCTTGCACCATTAATCTTTCCTCTAAACCGATTGTTATAATGCTTGCGGAATGTATCCGGAGTAACCAAGCCTCCAAAGCCATAATCCCCCACTACAATCACCGGTTTCCGGCGTAACACCCCTTCATAGGCAGTAATCCCCGCTCCAATTATTAGATCGGCTTCTTCAATCAGTTTACCTGTTTCACTCTCGGAGGATATATAATCCACCTGATACTCTGAATATTTACTTAATAGAACTCCTATCCTTAACCGCGTACGAGAATTAGCTACTCCGACAACAATGTTGGCTTTCTGTTCTATCAACTGTAATTCGTTACCTCTCCATGAAGAGGTAGCAGATAATTCATTAGGATTTTTCATATAGCTATTTGGTTTTTGTTAGGTCAAAAGTACGGCATGCATCTGAAAACACAAAAAAAGTCACCCGGACAAAATCAGTGTGTCTGATTCATCGTAAACATCTAAAATCCAACAAAATACATGTTTTGATTCTGTTATTGACCCGGACAATTCATTTTTTATTTATCAAAAGTCCCTTAAAAATGCATTTAAATCTTCTTGTGAAGAAATGCCTAACCGGCCTTTTAGTCTCCCCTTCGCCTTGGTTACCGAGTCGGAAGAGGTCTGGAAAATACGAGCCAACTCTTCATTAGTCAGCCCAAATTTAAGGAAGCAACAGATTTCAAGATCACGTTTCGTCAATAAAGGAGCTTTGTCAAGCAATCGGGTAACGTAATTAGCATAGAGTAAATCAAACAGACTAAACAATTTATAGCGTTCTCCATCAGACAACTTACCTCTTAATGTTCCCTCTTTTATAGCAAGCAGTAATCGAAAGGCAGATATGTATTGTTCAGAAGACGGTCCGACAGTTAATTCTCCTCCTAGTTCTTTCAACAACCCCGATAAGGTTTTGTTCTGCATACTCAAAAGCACAATCTTTCCATTCAACTCGCCTACCTTCATTCGATTTTCTTCGAGTATGCGGTTCTCTTCCAGCACTTGGTCTTTCAACTCCTGGATTTCTTCCATCTCCTGCTGATATCGCTTTATCTCCTCTTCATTATCTCTAATCTGGGATTCAATCTCGGCAATCTTCTTTTTATGGTTCTTACTTTTGTAATAGTAATAACACATATAGAAGGCTACAATCAGAAAAACAATCGTACCGCAAAACAGAAAAACTGTACGGTGCATTTTCATTTGTAAATTATCGCTCCGGAGTTTTTCGTTCTCATACTGCTTTTGCAGTTCTGTTATCAACTCCAAAGAATCGACCTCATCCAATACGCTGACAATGGAATCCGCTTTTTCATGATAAGTAATTGCTTCTTCAAAATTATCAATATCCTTTTCCAAAAAGTATAAATTGTTGTATGCGTCAATACGGGTATACTCTTTAGAAGAATTTACACTCATCTTAAAATATTTTCTGGCATTCTCCACATCCCCCATTTGTATATACAAATATCCCAAAGACATACACTCTACATATTTCCTTTCCTCATCCGTTTCTTTTTCATAAGCAGCAAGGAAATAGCGCTCTGACTTTTTCAACTCTCCCATAGAACGATACAGGATACCCAACTCATGTAAAATGGAAACTTCAGACGGATACTGTTTTTTCCTGGCTAATTCTAAAGCATTATTATAATAGAAATAACAGCTATCCCATTTATTCTGAAACAAATAAGCCCGTCCTATATTCTGCCCGGCTCTGACAATACCCACAGAATCTTTTAACTCTTCATAGATAGCGTATGACTCCTGAAAATTCTTCAATGACTCCTGATACAATTTCTTTTTCCGGTTCACCATCCCTATTTCATCAGTAGCCATGGCAAACATCTTGCAACATTGAATCTTCCCGAACATTTCCTTTGCTGAAGACAAGAACGACAAAGCCTCTTCATCTTTACCCAATTCACGCAGCACTCTACCATAATAATACTGTGCTTTAGCACGCATGGCAGTGTCACCACGCTCTACAGTATAGTAATTCAGTGCCAATGCAATCAACGAATCAGAAGTAAACTTCACATAGTTCTGATCCATTGCCTGCGTTAATAAAAGCGCATAATCCGCCTGCGACTTTCCACGCAATTTTTCAGGATGAGGAACTGATTTTAATAGATACAGAGCCGTATCAGGGAGAGATTCCATACACATTTCGATCTTCTGGAACGCCACATCGGGGGCCTCCGAATCTCTACGACAAGAAACCGATAAGACTAAAATAAAAAAGAAAGCGGCGTATACCGAAACAGTAGTCGTTTTCATTTTACTTGAGTTTTATGCAAAAATACACAAAAAACTCAAGTATTACTTATTTGTTGAAGCATTTTGTTCCAATCGTTGATGTTCTTCTATCAACTTCATGTTTTCTCTTGCTTTAGACAGGAATTCTCTTACCAGCTTATTATCTTTAAAAGAGTAAGGAGCATCCTTTATAATATCATCTATCTGCGGAGTCATAATAGGATAGGGCAAAGAGCTGCAAAGCATCATAAATACACTGGGTCCCAATACATTTTCGTAATTGTCGGAAATGAACGTTTTCACATACTGATTCATCGCTTGCATCAGTGAATCACCTTCCACCACCAGCTGACTGTGAATTTCATCCAAATCCCCTCCATCCAATACCATACGGGTTTCTTTCTGCTCCAGTTCGCTGATACTTTCTTCTAATTGGTTTCTTTTGCTGATAAACTCGTACAACGCATTATTTAAAGAGGTTCCCACTGCCTTCAAGTCCGTATTGCTAATGGTAACTGTTATTTTTCCACTTTCCAGAACGATCGGCATAATGCTTTCTTCATCCATATAAAGCGTCACCATCTGTACGGAATCTATTTTCCCTTTCATTGAAAACAGACCATGCACCACTTCAGCAGAATCCAGCTTCACCCACTCGCCATCAAGCAGGGATTTAAGATACAGCATCTTTCCATCCAGACTATTCACTGAAGATGTTCCTTCAATCTTGTACTTACTGGTACAGGAAGCCAGAAACGGAAGCAAAAGCAAAAAAGGCAAAATTTTATTCACGTTCATCTATTCATTAAATTCTGTGCACAAAGGTACAACTGATTCAGAATTCAAAGAAACATTTTATCAATATTTAAATCTTGTAAGACTCTTTTCTTTAATAATCCTTATAAACATAGGTGTAAGGCTATTTTTTTCATTTAGTTTATCTAATTTTGCAGTCATGAAAACATCAACATTTGCCCCTTTTGCAAAACCGCTTTACGTAATGGTAAAGCCTGTAGGTGCCGTATGTAATCTAGCATGCGATTATTGCTATTATTTGGAAAAGGCCAACCTATACAAAGACAATCCGAAACACGTAATGAGCGATGAACTTCTGGAAAAGTTTATCGACGAGTACATTAACTCACAAACCATGCCGCAGGTACTTTTCACCTGGCACGGAGGAGAAACGCTGATGCGACCGCTCTCCTTCTATAAAAAGGCAATGGAACTACAAAAGAAATACGCCCGCGGACGTACGATCGACAATTGCATCCAGACCAACGGAACCATGCTTACTGACGAATGGTGCGAATTCTTCCGTGAAAACAATTGGCTGGTAGGTGTCTCCATCGACGGTCCCCAGGAGTTTCATGACGAGTATCGCAAAAACAAATTGGGAAAACCTTCTTTTGTGAAAGTGATGCAAGGCATCAATCTTCTGAAGAAACACGGGGTAGAATGGAATGCAATGGCAGTTATTAATGACTTCAATGCCGAATATCCGTTGGAGTTTTATCGTTTCTTCAAAGAGATCGGTTGCCAATATATCCAGTTCGCTCCTATCGTTGAACGTATTCTTTCACATGAAGACGGACGTCATCTCGCTTCTCTTGCCGAAAATAAAGCCGGAACACTGGCTGACTTTTCAATCACTCCGGAACAATGGGGGAACTTCCTCTGTACTCTCTTTGACGAATGGGTGAAAGAAGATGTCGGCAAATACTATGTGCAGATATTCGATTCTACCCTGGCCAACTGGATGGGTGAGCAACCCGGTATATGCACGATGGCAAAGACTTGCGGACATGCCGGTGTAATGGAATTCAACGGAGACGTTTATTCTTGCGACCACTTTGTATTCCCCGAATATAAGTTAGGCAACATTTACAGTAAGACACTGGTAGAAATGATGCATAGCGAGCGTCAGCACAACTTCGGAAACATGAAATACCAGTCTCTCCCTACTCAATGCAAGGAGTGTGAGTTCCTGTTTGCCTGCAACGGGGAATGCCCGAAAAATCGTTTTAGCCAAACGGCAGAAGGTGAACCGGGATTGAACTACTTATGCAAAGGTTATTATCAGTTCTTTAAACATGTAGCTCCTTACATGGACTTTATGAAAAACGAACTGATGAATCAACGTCCGCCTGCTAATATCATGGAAGCTTTAAGAAATGGAGAATTGAGAGTGGAGAGTTGAGAATGAGAAACAGAACATATTAACAATCATATATTCAAATTTTATCATTAAATAATGAACAAACTAAGATTTTATCTGGTAGCGCTGGCTACGCTTTTTGTATTTTCCGTTAGAGCGGATGAAGGTATGTGGCTATTGCAACTGATGCAACAGCAACACTCCATAGACATGATGAAAAAACAGGGATTAAAACTGGAAGCCCAGGACTTATATAATCCCAACGGCGTTTCTCTCAAAGATGCCGTAGGTATATTCGGAGGTGGATGTACAGGAGAAATTATCTCGCCCGAAGGTTTGATTCTAACCAATCACCACTGTGGCTACGCTTCCATCCAGCAACATAGTAGTGTTGAGCACGATTATCTGACAGATGGTTTCTGGGCTACTTCCAGAGACAAGGAGCTTCCTACTCCGGGACTGAAATTTACATTTATCGAACGTATCGAAGATGTTACAGACATTGTCAATGCCAAAATTGCAGCGAAGGAAATCACCGAATCCGAATCATTCAGCAATACATTCCTTCAAAAGCTGGCTCATGACCTTTATTTCAAAAGTGACCTGGCAGACAAAAAAGGAATTGTTCCGCAGGCTCTTCCGTTCTATGCCGGAAATAAATTCTATCTTTTTTATAAGAAAATATATCCGGATGTACGTATGGTAGCTGCTCCCCCCTCTTCTATCGGTAAGTTCGGTGGCGAGACAGACAACTGGATGTGGCCGCGCCATACCGGCGACTTCTCCATGTTCCGTATCTATGCTGACGCGAACGGTGAACCGGCAGAATACAGTGAAAACAATGTTCCCCTGAAAACAAAGAAACATTTGTCTATCTCTATCAAAGGGTTGAAAGAAGGAGATTACGCAATGATTATGGGATTCCCCGGAAGCACTAGCCGTTACCTGACTGTATCAGAGGTGAAAGAACGTATGGAATCGGAAAACGACCCGCGTATCCGTATTCGTGGCGCACGTTTAGCTGTCCTGAAGGAAGTGATGAATGCCAGTGACAAAATCCGTATTCAGTATGCTAACAAGTATGCGGGTTCCAGCAATTATTGGAAAAACTCCATCGGTATGAATAAAGCCATCATCGATAATGATGTGTTGGGAACGAAAGCTGCACAGGAAGCTAAATTCGCAGAATTTGCAAAGGCACAAAACAATGCCGAATATGCGGCAGTTGTGAAGAACATCGACGACCTGGTAGCTAAAACAACTCCTCTCAATTATCAATATACTTGTTTGAGAGAGACTTTCTTCGGAGCTATCGAATTTGGTAATGTCATGTTATCTAAAACACGTGAAGCATTGCTTGAAAAGAACGACTCTGTGATCGAAGCACGTATGAAAGCGCTGGAAAGCACTTACGAAAGTATCCACAACAAAGATTATGACCATGAAGTAGACCGCAAAGTTGCTAAAGCATTGTTCCCGTTATATGCGGAAATGGTTCCGGCTAACCAGCGTCCGTCTATCTACAAAGTAATTGAGCAGAAATATAAGGGCGATTACAACAAGTTTGTTGATGATATGTACGACAACTCTATTTTTGCCAACCGCGCAAACTTCGAGAAGTTTACGAAGAAGCCGTCAGTGAAAGCAATCGACAACGATCTTGCATTACAATACTGCCAGTCTAAATATGACTTGATGGATAAACTGGTTTCCCAGCTCAAGGACATGGATCAAGAACTGGCTTTACTGCACAAAACTTATATTCGTGGTCTGGGCGAAATGAAATTGCCTGTACCTTCTTACCCGGACGCAAACTTTACCATTCGTCTGACTTATGGTAACGTGAAACCATACGATCCGAAAGACGGCGTACACTACAACTATTACACCACCACTAAAGGAATTCTTGAGAAAGAAAATCCGGAAGACCGCGAGTTCGTTGTACCTGCCAAACTGAAAGAGCTGATTGAGAAGAAAGATTATGGCCGTTATGCTTTACCGAACGGTGATATGCCTGTCTGCTTCCTGTCTACCAATGACATCACCGGCGGTAATTCCGGCAGCCCGGTATTGAATGAAAACGGAGAACTGATCGGTTGTGCTTTTGATGGTAACTGGGAATCATTGAGCGGTGACATCAACTTCGACAACAACCTGCAACGTTGTATCAACCTGGATATCCGTTATGTCCTGTTCATTCTGGAGAAGTTAGGCAACTGCGGACACCTGATTAATGAAATGACAATCGTAGAATAAATGAGAAAACAAATCCTATTTGTCCTATTTTCACTGGCAACTCTTAGCATCCACGCCGACGAAGGCATGTGGATGCTAACCGATCTGAAAACCCAGAACGCAGTTGCCATGCGCGAACTCGGTCTTGAAATTCCGATCGAAGAAGTATACGACGCGAACGGTCTTTCTCTCAAAGATGCTGTGGTACACTTTGGAGGAGGATGCACGGGAGAAATTATCTCTTCCGAAGGACTGGTACTGACGAATCACCACTGTGGTTATGGAGCTATCCAGCAACACAGTAATGTAGAACATGACTACCTGACAGATGGTTTCTGGGCTATGAATCGTGACGCGGAACTTCCTACTCCGGGATTGACCGTTACATTTATCGACCGGATTCTGGATGTGACCGATTACGTCAATGAGCAACTGAAAAAAGATCCGGACCCGGAAGGTGTCAACTACCTGTCACCAAGTTATCTGGGCACCGTGGCAGAACGTTTCGCCAAAGCAGAGAACATAGAGATAACTCCTGCGACAAAACTGGAGCTCAAGGCTTTTTACGGAGGAAACAAATATTATATGTTCATCAAAACAGTGTACAGTGATATTCGTATGGTGGGCGCTCCTCCTTCTTCCATCGGCAAATTCGGTGCAGATACCGACAACTGGATGTGGCCTCGTCACACAGGCGACTTTTCCCTTTTCCGTATTTATGCGGACAAGAACGGAAAACCGGCAGAATATTCAAAAGACAACGTTCCTTTGCAGGTAAAGAAACACCTGAAAATCAGCATTGCCGGAGTTCAGGAAGGAGACTTCACCTTTGTCATGGGATTCCCGGGACGTAACTGGCGATATATGATTTCCGACGAAGTGGAAGAGCGGATGCAAACGACCAACTTTATGCGCCAACATGTACGTGGAGCCCGTCAGAAAGTACTCATGGAGCAAATGCTGAAAGATCCTGCCGTACGTATTCATTATGCGAGCAAATATGCTTCATCAGCCAACTACTGGAAGAATGCCATCGGTATGAATGAAGGACTGGTACGTCTCAACGTACTGGATACCAAACGTGCGCAACAAGAGGAATTATTAGCCCGTGGCCGTGAAAAAGGAGATGATTCATATCAGAAAGCTTTTGATGAGATTCGTTCTATTGTGGCTCATCGCCGTAACGCGATCTATCATCAGCAGGCTATCAATGAAGCATTGGTCACCGCCCTTGATTTTATGCGCATCCCTTCCACGATGGAATTGGTTGCCGCTCTGAAATCAAAAGATAAGGAGCAAATAAAAGAGGCGAAGCTAAAATTAAAGCAAGAAGCTGATAAGTATTTTGCTTCTGTCCCCTTCCCCGAAGTAGAACGGATGGTTGCCAAAGAGATGCTGAAAACTTATGCCAACTATATTCCGGAGGAACAACGAATCAATATCTTCGAAATCATCAATTCCCGTTTCAAGGGAAGTATCGATGCCTTCGTCGATGCTTGCTTCCAACATTCTATTTTTGGCAATCCTAAAAACTTTGAGAAGTTTATCAAGAAACCAAGTTTGTATAAAATAGGATATGACTGGATGATATTATTCAAATATTCTATTACCGACGGGATCTTGAAAACAGCCATTGCCATGAAAGAAGCCAATCAGAACTATGACGCTGCTCATAAAGTATGGGTGAAAGGCATGATGGATATGAGACAGGAAAAAGGTACACCTATTTATCCGGACGCCAATTCAACTTTACGTTTGACCTACGGCCAGGTACTTTCTTATGAACCCGCTGACGGTGTTGTGTATGATGCTCATACCACCCTCAAAGGTGTAATGGAGAAAGAAGATCAGGGTAACTGGGAGTTTGTAGTGCCTCAAAAATTGAAAGAGCTGTATAAATCCCAGGATTATGGACGCTATGGTAAAAACGGTGAAATGCCCGTCTGCTTTATTGTAAACACCGACAATACAGGAGGAAATTCCGGTAGCCCGGTATTTAACAGCAAAGGCCAATTGATAGGAACTGCTTTCGACCGCAATTTTGAAGGTTTGACAGGAGACATCGCTTTCCGTCCTTCCTCACAACGAGCCGCTTGCGTCGACATCCGCTATACCTTATTTATTATTGACAAATATGCGGGAGCATCTCATATTATTGATGAATTGACTATTGTGGAATAAACAGAAGAATCATTTATAAAAAAAAAATGGATAATGAAGCCCGATGGATTTACATCGTCGTTCATTATCCATTTTTCTTTTCAACTTATCCTCATTCAGATAAACTCCTCCTAATTACTATTTCACAAACCTTACGATTACTATTGCATGAACAAAAACGACCTTTTTTCGTTATTATAATAAAATAGGATTTATATTTGCAGTCTCCAATGACTGCTATTTAACTCTAAGAAAGGAAAGATTATGGAAAAGTTTGAAGATTTAATACAGTCACCGGTACCGGTTTTAGTTGATTTCTTTGCAGAATGGTGTGGACCCTGTAAAGCTATGAAACCAGTTTTAGAAGAACTAAAATTAATTGTAGGAGATAAAGCACGTATTGCAAAGATAGATGTTGACCAGCATGAAGACCTGGCTACTAAATATCGCATACAAGCTGTCCCGACCTTTATATTATTTAAAAACGGAGAGGCTGTCTGGAGACATTCCGGCGTAATCCATAGCAGCGAGCTGCAAGGGGTTATTGAAAAGCATTATAGTTAAAAAGATAAAGATAACGAATGAAGAAAGTATTAGTAGTGGTAGCCCTTGTCATGGTAAGCGTGATTGTATACGCTTTCAATGACAGCGGGGAATCCAATCAAGGCAAAAAAGAGGTAACAGGTAACGGTGAAGTCGTCGTAATGGACAAAGATATGTTTCTGAAAGACGTCTTCGATTATGAGAAATCAAAGGAGTGGAAATACAAAGGCGACAAGCCCGCCATCATCGATTTATATGCAGACTGGTGCGGACCTTGCCGTCAGACAGCTCCTATCATGAAAGAACTGGCAAAGGAATATGCAGGGAAAATTGTCATCTACAAAGTTAACGTGGATAAACAAAAAGAACTGGCAGCTTTGTTTAATGCTACAAGTATTCCATTGTTTGTGTTCATTCCGATGAAAGGGGATCCACAGCTTTTCCGTGGAGCTGCTGATAAAGCAACTTACAAGAAAGCGATTGATGAATTTCTCTTGAAATAATGAAGAAAATATAGTGACGGTATCCGGTCAGGATAGTGACGCTATAACAAGCAAAGAGTGACGGTATCCGATAGAGATAGCGTCACTCTTTTTTATAGGCTTATAAATCTTCTTTATACGGCTTATAAGTCTTCCTGCGAATCCTTATTTGAAGTATCCTACAGGATGATTCATCATTGGCATCTGACTATCTTTCAATTTCAAAAATTTCTTTAGCTGCTCATTGTCCATCGAAGCACGTGGTACTGTTGCCAAGTTAGCAGCAGAACAAAAGATTGAAATATTTTGGGAAACAATACCGGCATCCATAGCCCCCATCAACTGGCTGCGTGGACTTTTGGCATCACCAAACCGAGAAAGATCGCTGATTAAAACCAATGATACCGGAGCTGTTTTCACAAACGCCTGACCACCTGCCACTGCACCACGATAATCTCCCGCAGCTATCAGTGTCAACTGATGATTTTTAGCATCATACAGATAACTTCCTTCAGGCAACACTACATATACATCCACATCCTGTTTATTCAACGCTGACGGAGCGGTTCTCATTCCGGATTCCTTACGATTTATTCCATTAGCAGCCCACAACAAATCAGACAGATCAGCCAGGCTCAATGCTTTCGAAGCATATTCGCGAGTTGAATGTCGTTCAGACAATGCCTTCATCACCGCACCAGTGCGGTTTAAATTAGGCTTCGGCAATTTAATCACCTTATCAGCAGCAAAGGCAGCCGCTGAAAGCATTAAACAAACTAACAATAGTTGTACTTTTCTCATAACTGTGGTATTTAAAAATTGATAGACAAATATAAATAAAAAAGGTCTGTATTCGTTGTGGAATACAGACCTTTTAAGAGTTTATTAGGCTTAATTATTTCTTATCACCGAAATAACGGTTGTATAATCCTTCAAAACCTTTACCGTGACGAGCTTCGTCTTTGCACATTTCGTGTACAGTGTCATGGATAGCATCCAGGTTCAGAGCTTTAGCACGAGTTGCAATGCGTTTTTTGTCTTCACATGCACCTTGTTCAGCGTCTTTACGTTTCTGCAGGTTAGTTTTAGTATCCCATACGCAGTCACCCAACAGTTCTGCAAACTTAGCAGCATGTTCAGCTTCTTCCCAAGCGTAACGTTTGAAAGCTTCAGCTACTTCAGGATAACCTTCGCGGTCTGCCTGACGGCTCATGGCCAAATACATACCAACTTCAGTACATTCTCCCATGAAGTGATTGTTCAGGTCCTTAATCATTTCTTCGTCACAACCTTTTGCAACACCGATAACGTGTTCGTCAGCAAAAGACAATGCGCCACCTTCTACTTCAACAACTTCTACGAACTTGCTGGCAGGAGCTTTACACAATGGACATTTCTCAGGAGCTGCGTCACCTTCATGAACGTAACCGCATACAGTACATCTAAATTTCTTCATTTTCTTCTCAATTTTAAATTAATTAGTCAATACGTGTTTCTTTATCTTTACTTAAGCAATTCTTGCAAATACCTTTATAATAATAATGAACTTCCGATACCTGATGACCATCCATTTCCAAATTTTCCACTTGTTTAATCGCTTCCGGACATTCCAAGTCATAAATATGTCCGCAACGTTTGCAAAGGAAATGGGAATGTACAGAAGTATCCGCATCAAAGTTTGTATTCTTTTCGTCAATCGTAAGCATTAATGCCGCTCCCTGTTCGGAAAACAATTTCAAAGTATTATAGACCGTTGTCTTTGAAAGTGTCGGCATTGAAGGAGACAATGCTGTGTAAATATCATCAGCCGACGGATGAATCGGATGCTCCATCAAATATTCCATGATAGCGATGCGTTGCATGGAAGGCTTGATATTATGCTCTAATAATCGATCGTATGGTTTCATTATCTTCCTTTCTTTTCAAAGTTGTATTCATTACAATTATAAATCTAATGCAAAGATAAGAAGTCTTTATTTTATTTCCAAATAAATCTTTGATTTTATTTGTGCGGTCTTGTACCAATAAAGATAAATACAAAAATAAAAACCGTTTAAATACAAAGATTTGCTTAAACGGTTTTATTATAAAAAGATGCCCCAATTTTCAAGAAAATCTGATGGCAATAAAGTAAGAAACAGAATACAACTAGAATGAAGCTCTTGTTCCGGCTATGATATCTGCCGGAACTTCATTACAACGAGTATAAACTTTCATTTCTCCCATATCTTCTTTGGCAGTCCATATCATCGAAGTATCAGTCAACCCCGAAACAATGTATGAATATTCCCATTCATCATCCGTATCAAGCTGATAATAGTAAGTACCGCTAATAATATCTCCGTAATCATCTTCTTTACTCAAAAGAAAAGAACCGGGAATTTGCTCAGATGTAGCACTGTTGAGATTCGTATAAATAGTGTAAGAACGTTTTCCGTCTTTTCCCTTCCGATCAAACGTTATATAATAGTAACGTGTGTCACCTTCCAGGTTTTCTCCATTCCATTCACTCAATCGCCAGCTTCCTGCGATATTCGCATAATTTACATCCTTAGTATCAGGAAGCTTTACTTCATCATCATCCCCACATGACACAAACAGCATCGTGGTGAGTAGTAGCATTATTCTGAATATATTTTTCATATACATATTTTATATTATTTATTATTGTAACAATAATTTCACTTGTACTGTCCGTTCAGAAGGGCGTACTGAAATGCCGTCCAAGACCAAACAAAATGTAATTTCATTCTTTTGAGGCAACAAACTTCTATCAATAGAAAGAATCATGTCGGCTTCCGTTTCCGGAAGAATAACTTTCGGCTCTGTTCGAAAACGAATGTATTCCGGCAGCATCAAGGCTGACAAATTTAAAGGTTGCTTTCCTGTATTGACACAAATGAATCTTTCCACTTGCATTCCTTCTCGAGAAAGCACTCTAATCTGCCATTCTTTCCGTTTCAGTCGCAATGTATTCCCAATAGCTACGGGATATCCCTTCCATTGGTCGCTGGTAGGTGATACCTTGCCAGTAAGTACCAGCCTGATCATCGGTTTCTTTCCGGAGAGATCGGTATAGACAAATGCTTCCCGATACAAATCACCAGCCTGATCCTTAGGATGAAAAATCAAATTGATTTCTCCCCGTTCCCCCGGTTGTACCAAGTCTTTATTACACTTGGCTACCGTACAGCCACAGGAAGTAGTCAACTTAGAGATACGCACCGTTTTTTTACTTACATTACAGTATTTAAAATGATACGTTACTGGCGCATCGTCTTCCGACAAAGTCCCTATATTGATTGCAGTACATTCAAACTGCAAGACTTGCTCCCCTCCTGTTTCCTGCGCAAAACTATGCGCAGAAGACAGAAGAAAGAAAAAGAACAGTCCATACTTGATGGCTCCGGTAAAGTATCGTTTCATAATCACATTTACAACCAACTATCGTTTTTACGAACAGTAATAAAGAAATCTTGCTTGGTACCGTCAGTCGCCGTAACGGTAGCTTTCGTAGAACCCACTTTCAATCCTTTCAAGGTGAAAGTAATGTTGTCTTCCGCAGTGAGAAAAACAGCTATCGAGCTATCATCAACTTTACATGAGAAAGTCATATTCTCTCCATTCTTAAAATAACGGGAGTAATTGATCTTACTTGTACCACCAACGGACACATACATATTGGGAACAGTCATCTCGACACCTCTGCCCTCAACAGCTTTCAATAACTGATAGGCATCAATCAGTCCTGTACCCATATTACCTGTATAAGCAGCAGGTTCCATCTGTCCGGCTGCAATTTGGCCAAATGAAGCATTTGTGTACCAATATACTTTCATTTCCGTGAAATATGGTTCTACCGGCTTGACAGATTCCAATATCATTTTACGGAATTCATCTGCACGAAAATGACGATGCAATTTGGCAGCATAAGAAAGTCCCAGTGCGGCTACTCCCGAAACATGTGGACAAGCCTGTGACGTTCCTTCCATGTATCCATAATTCCCACCATCTTCACTGGCAGAAGATGGTATTGTGGAATATATTTTACCTTTGGGACTCTGATGATAATCACTGTCTCCACCTGGAGCACAGATAGAAACTCCATGCGCATAATTAGAATAACTGGATGGAGTACCATCGGCTGCTACGGCCGCTACCGAAATATAATCAGGATAAGCGCCCGGATATCCGGCCATAGCTGCATATTCATTACCTGAAGCAAACACGATGATACCTCCGTCTATGACATCATTTGGCGAGCCGGCATTATGAATAAAATAGTCAAAAGCCTCTTTCTCCAGCGGAGCACTGTCTACCCAGGCTTTATCAGAAGTATAACCCGGACTATATCCGCTAATGGGATTGGCAAGTCCCGAATTGTATCCCCAACTACACTGCAAAATAACGGCACCATTATCTGCTGCATATTTCACGGCTTTCGCTTCCTGATACAGGTTACATCCTTTAGAACCGGAAAACACCTGACAACTCATTATCTTTACACCACCTATATTACTAGCTTTATCCCCTCCTGCAATACCACTAATACCTTCACCATTATTTCTCACTGCACTGATAATCCCAGCCACATGAGTTCCATGTCCGGTATCATTCGGGTCATCATAAGAAATATAACCTTTATCATCTGTGAAATTGTAGCCATAACGGTCACCGGCATAACCATTTCCATCAGCATCTTCCTTTGAAGCAAATGTTTCGGCCTCATTCACCCACATATTCCCCTTTAAATCAGGATGATCATACATCACACCTTCATCAAGCACAGCTACGATAATGGAAGGATCTCCCGTACAAAGTTTCCAAGCTTCTCCACAATTTACATCAACCCCCGTTACAGCAGGTACTACCTTGTCACCCTTGTCATTCTTGTCTTCATTCTGAAGAATAGAACCATCATTCTTACACCCCCATTGTAGATTAAAATAGGTATCATCCGGTGTGACATTTATGGCGCGAGTGTTACGCATCACATGACTCATTGCTTGTTTGGTGAGAACTGTTGCCCGCACATTAGGATCGTATGAACGTTGGATAATATGGCTAAATTGGACTTTCGCCACATCTGCTACCTGCGACAAATCTTTAGCCACCTGCTCCAAATTCGTATCTTCATCAAAATGGATAACATACCAAAGATTCAGTCCTGCCTTGCGGGTGCGTTCTTCCGTGCGGTTATCTATCGGGAAAATACGCTCCAATTTATGAGTACCGATTCGTTGTAGAATTATATCCATATCCGAAATTCCCGAACGGGTCATCGCACCTCCGATAGAGCGAGTTACAGCAGCATCCAAAAAGGATGCCGCTTCCGGTTTGAATTTTACCATTATTTTTCCCTGGCTCGCTCCCTCGGGTAAATTAATAATTGGAGCTCCCTGTCCTGTATCAGGTTTCACTGTATCCATATCCCGGTCGGAACAGGATGTAAAAGTGATTGCTACAGCGGCTATTAGAATTAAATATATTCTTTTCATAATCAAATCAATATTCAGTTAATGTAGGTCTGGCTTTCGGATAACGCTCGTAAAACCATTCCAAATTAGAAGGTTCGTTCTTAAATCCCGGAACATTACCATTCATATCCTTTCCAGAATCCTGTGTATAAATCAAAGTGAACGGATCGAAACGTGCGAAACGCGGATGGTAAAGTAGCCATTCCGGTAAATCATCTCCCGACAAGAAGTTCAAGTTAATAGTGAACCTCTCGACATTAGGCAGAATCCTTGGAATAGTCTTTAATTTTTCCTTCACTTCATCGCTTGCACTGTTTAATGTATCGTTACTCTGAATATCTTCATCGGTATAAGCAGGAACTTCCGGTAAATGTGACCATGAATTAATGAATGTAGGTAATTCCCCATATATCAAATTATAGGATAATGACAACGATTTCAGTTTTTCCCACTTCAACAAGTTCTTAAAATTATAATTATTACTCGCATCAAATTTCAAGCCGAGATTTTCACGTGTATCGTTCAAATCTGTAATTGAACTGTATCGACGATTACCTGTCAAACTCAAATGAGTCAGTTCCGGGAAGTTTTTGGATTGTAAGTCAGACGGTATAGCCGTAAAGTTATTACTACTCAAATCCAATTTAGTTAAAATCTGACAAGATCCTTCTAATTCTGATTTTGAGATAGTTGTAATACCCATCGCATTTATTGTCAGATTCTTCAGATGCTGCAATCCCTTTAATGCGTTTCCAATCCTATAAGTAGCAGGAAGCAACTGCGTATTCGTGTTACTAGCAACAACCAATGTCTCCAAATATTTGATTTTACCGATTTCAGCAGGTAATTCCTCCTTTGTATTCAGCATTTTGAATTCAACAGAACGTACACGACCGATTTGTTCTGGAGTCACACCTTTATCAGTTCTCTCCCATACGGTTATGCCTGCCCAATAGTCAAGACGTTCGCTGGTATCCCAACTTATCATTGAACGCAATTTGGTACTTGCAATGACAATAGCAATGGAATCTCCCCGTCTATCATCTGTTATTTCCGGTGAAGCTTCCTGTTTTATAGTCAAAGCTACCTCTTTCTCCAGTTCATCTTCCTCGTTCACCGGAAGGAACTTAATCGAAGCGATTCTTTCTTTCGGATCCGTATTCATATCCCACTTAAATCGCATCTTGATGGTACGGGGACGAGCTCCATAATCCAAAGATATATCAGGTTGTCTTTTGGAAGTAGTCACCCAAGAGCCCATCAAAGGATAATCGACCTTGAATTTGACATTTGTAGTCACCGATATATCAAAATATCTTTTATCCTCGTTAGCCATACTGGCAACTTCCACTTCATATTTATCCAGACCTATCATCTTTCCATATCCGGTCTGATGTATTTTCAGTTCTTGCTTAGACTGTCCTTCCGGTACAAACGTCACGACAGCATGTCTCACATCATTAGAAAGTGTAGAATCCACTACAATCTCACAATTAGTGCTTCCGACACCATTAGCAGGCATCACCTTCACCCAAGGCTGGTTGACCTTTGCCACCCATTTAGTACCCGAAGCCACTTTCACCGACTCCATTCCACCTGTAGCACCCAAGGTGAACTCCTGGGCATCGATGGTGAAGCCAGAAATGCCTTCCTCATCCGAATCATCACAAGCAGCAATAAAACACAAGCTTGCAAAGAGGCATAAATATATTTTAAACAATGGTTTCATATAGATTCTTTTTTGTTATTTATCTATTTATTCTTTCAAATAATCACATCCACGAATATCCTGTTCCGGATCGTAGATGAGGAGATATCTTCCCTCTTTAATCAGATCGCAAACATTGGAAAGATTGAGAGAGATATTTGGATTATCCTTTATCTCAAAAACGATAATAGCCGATGATATCGTATCAGAAATCTTTCGCAAATCATTTCCACCAATACAGAATTGTCTCAAACTCGGACATAAGCCTAAATTGCCCGGCCATTTTCTCAACAAGCGGTTACCATTCTCATCGCGCTGGTTACGTACAGCATAAACAGTTAATGTGGCAGCGTCCATCGGTCCGGTAGGAACTTCCGTAAAGCGGTTGTTACTTAGATCCACACCATAAAGGAAAGGCATATTTTTCCCATTAAAATCATCCGGAAGCTTTGATAAGTGATTATAAGTCAAGTCGAATGTTTTCATCATATACGAATATTTTGATGCATTGAATGTACCTTTCGGTATCTCTTCTATTCCATTACCGTTCAGTCCTAAAGCTGACACCTGAGAATTTGTATCAAACAGTATCTTCGGGAATTTTTTCAATTTATTCCCCCCCAATGCAATCGTACTGGCATTTACGCCATTAAAAGTTCCATTCTCTTCACCCTCAAATCCATCAATTTCATTGAATGAAAAATTAACAGAAGACATTACATATACAGATTGCGAACTGAATATATTAGGGAATTTCTTCAATTTATTATAAGCAAAAGAGAAAGACTCCACATCAGCATATCCGCAGAAATGTCCACTTTCATCACGTGGCAATTCCTCTATCTGATTGTGATCCATTGACAATTGTACCAAAATAACATCACTACCGAATGCTTTCTCAATCTTTTTAATCTGATTGTATGCACAATCCAGTTTACCAAGTTTTTTCACCATTGACATATCCGGCAAAACAGTCAGTTTATTATAAGTCAAATAAAAGATCTGCAATGTTTTACTTATACTTTCGCTGGCTACAAACTTACCTAAATCCTCATGAAAATCTCCCAAACTCGGATTACTCGCCAAGTTGAATGATTGAAGGTTCGGCAGTTTATTCAGTTCTTCCGGAAGTTTTGTCATAGACGGACAATTGTAAATTTCAAGGTCTGTCAGATTCTCCAGCCCACTTAGGTCAGTCCCCGGTTCAAATCCTTCGAATTTACCGTTGGCAATATACAAATATTGCAATTTCTTCAAGTTTCCAATAGAAGCGGGTATTCTATGAATTCCATTTGTCAACCGATTGACCGGGACATCTTTCAAAGAAGGACGATTGGCTTTGCTATTTACAGTAGGCTGAGAAAAACGACTGGGTATCCCCTCTTTCTGCCACTTCAAAGCAGCTTGTATCGGTTCGGAGAAATACGATTCAATATCCACCTTTACAAACTTATTATAATAATCACTCCTTATAGAGTTCTTCTGTACTTCAGTCAATTCAGTTCCCATCGTCTTCTCAATGATATTATCACCTACTTGGTCGGCATGATTACCTAAAGATAAAGTTCTAAGCTCCGTTAAGTCTCCCAAAGATTCAGGAATATCACCTTCAGGACCGAACGCACCGATAGAAAGACCTGTGACACGTCCTTTGGCATCCAAATCGACACCAGGTTGATCTCCCCACAAATCAATATCTTTATTGAAATCCCAGTTAGTGCCTAAAGGATATGTAGTACCCGAATAACTCCATCCCTTCTGATTCTTTTCCGGAATAGACGGGCCTTTCAAGGCTTCCCACATTTCTTTCAGAACAAGATAGTCCTTAATACTGCCGGTAGTTTTACTGAAATTAATCGGAACGTTAACTTCAGTAGTCACATTATCCAGCACTTCAAAGTCAGCACCGTTTACTTCTCCATATTCCAAAGATCCCTTATTTTTCTTTTTAGTCGTATAACTTTTAATCTTATATTTACCGGCAGAAAGACGGAATAATGAATCACTGACAGCCACGGATATCTTCTTTCCACTATCATCCAGCTTCTCTGTATACTTTACGGCAATATTCTCAAGAGTCGTCTCTTTTTTCGTAAACTGTTCCTGTACCGTTACATTGATGTATTTGATATCGGAGAAAACATAATCTTCGCCTATTGCCCGAGTGGATGGTAGAAAATTTTTAGTTATAGTAAATTTCACTATCCCTCGATTCACTACTTTCACCTGTATGTCTTGTACAGCTAACCCACCATTTACTACAGTCAAAATTGTCTTTTTATCCGGTTCGCCGGAAAGAATCTGTTTCAAATCCTGCGTAGTTCCATCTGCTTTATACAGATAGAAACCGATAATCTGATAAGTTCCGGCCATCAATTGAAGTTTGTCACTTCTCAAGCCAAATTCACTATCGTCGCCCATCGCTTCCAGACCGACAGTCTGTACAATTTCAGTACCGTCTTCCTGATTGATAAGCACGATTTTCATTTTTTGCGCATCACGCAAATAATCCAGCTCATTCGTACTGGCACGTGTATCTGTCGAAACACCTTTATAAAGTTTGAACTGAGCATATCCATATCCTGCCTGAAGTACGTCATCATCGTCAGAGCAACTTCCAGCTGTAAACCCTAAAGTAAACAACATGCAAGAAAGGACAAACATTTTTATAAATAATATCTTAGTTTTCATATAAGCTAAATTTTACATGTTATCAATCCTCATATCGGGGTTGAATCAGCAATACTCCTAAAATAGTTTCATTATCCATTAATTTAATAACCATAGGCTTTGTTCCATTCTTGCTTTCGTCCATACCTGAAACATTGACAAATGCACTTGTCATATACCTTCCCTCAACTTCAATTCCTTCCCATACGGTATCCTGACCATTATGCTTAGTTTCAGCTTGCAAATTCCAACCGGAGTAGCCATTTACAATAATATGGAATGGATCATAATTAACACCTAAAGTCAACGATGAAACCAAAAATACATTTGTAGTACCATATTCACTTTCTAATTGTTCATCTGGCATATCCGAAGGTACAGCTTTCACAGGATTGCCTGTACCATCCAAAATAGGTTCACCACTTTCTTTAACCAAAGATATCAGATCTCCTGCCACTCCTTCCTGTTTTATATCAGCAATTATATTTTCATCATATTCCTTTGGAATCCCCTTTTCAAGTAAAACAAGATCGGATAGATGATCCTTAATTTCAGCATATATAACGTTAGGAAATGCTAATACATACGCAGTTCTTGCTTTCGAATTATTTGCGCTTGCTGCTATATTAATATTCCCTTCTTTATCATCATCTATCCAAAGCCAACGATTAAAGGAATCCATTATTGTATAAGAATATTCAAGCTCCCATGTCATCTGATTCCGTTCTGCCACATATTCCACACATACCAAGGTATATTCATCATTCTTAGCCATTACCGTTACAGGAACTCCCTCGCTATCATAACTATTATCGCCTGCAATATAACTTTCTCCATCAACCGAGACTTCTATGTTATCTTTCAGAGTACCAATAATTCTATCAGCAGGAATACCTTCATACTTCACAGGGACTTTTGCAACAGCTCCGCTTCTACTTTCAATTGTCAGAAAGCCGGTAATTTCATTCTTTTTATATTGCATTATCATCTGTGGAGTGACGCTGACATTATCTCCAGCATTGCCAGATACAACTTCGCTGTCTGATGCTCTACGATTGAATTCCATCCATTCGGGGTTACTTTTCAAAGCCCAATCCTCATTAGCTTCTAACACCAATATGTCAGTTCCATCAAAATTGATGACAAAAGGATTTTCTTCTGTGTACATTACAGACTTGTCCGCATTGAAAGCCCGAACTTCATAACCAGTAGACGGACGCGTCACCTCCGCTATCACCTGCTGGCTTCCTGCCAGCTTCATAGTCAGCTCTGCCTTATAAGATTTTAACAGTTCGGTAGCATCATCACTAATATGGATAGTGACTGTCTGCTTTCCGGCATTGCCTGAACAAACGAACGTCCTCTCACCATCCTGTTCAAAATAGCACCATAACGATGAGGAAGTCAATATCCAGTTATCGGCAGCCTCAAAAGTCAGTGTCTTGGTATCTCCGATTTCACATTCTATTTTCTGCAAATCCGGGAATACAGGCGTTGTAGTCTCGTCATCATCACTGCAAGCAGATACGAAGAGACAAAACACTAACGTAATCAATTGCAAATAATATTTCATTATATCTTTCATATTTATTTCCGATTATAGTTTAGAGTCCTTCCTCTTTCTTATACTGTTCCGCTTCTTCATCACTAATCCACTCCAAGATATTCACATAAGTACCTACTGTACCTTTACCCACCACATAAATAGTGCTATATAAGAATACGAATTTCTGGCATACATTATAATAAGAATCGTACGCAACAGGCTGAGTACACATCAGCTTTCCATTACCGTAAATGGTTCCGAAGGCTTCTGCCGTACTACCTATAATTTGATCATCAAACTCTACAAATGGTTTCAACGGATCGGAAGGATCATACTTAATTTTAAGATCATAATTCTTGTAGAAAAAATCATGTAATATGATAGTATTATCTTCCGTCTTGTCTCTTTCTGCCTGCAATAACCGATGTTCCGTATCCGTCATATATGCATTAAAGAAAGAAGAAG
This sequence comes from Bacteroides sp. 1_1_30, assembly GCF_020982715.1. NCBI lineage: Bacteria > Pseudomonadati > Bacteroidota > Bacteroidia > Bacteroidales > Bacteroidaceae > Bacteroides > Bacteroides sp. 1_1_30. The sequence continues at coordinate 5,333 of NZ_JAJKHN010000071.1, read as the reverse complement.
TCAATAGACAATAGCCTTCAAAAGTACTTAGTTCGAAAGGACATGCTTTTTGCATTTGAACACGAGTACGTGTACCGTACAAATCCCATATATTTTCATCTTTCGGAAGCAAATTGAACGTAACCGACAAAGAGTCAGTTTTACCTATATTTTCATAAACACCCTTCATCCGGAACTTTGCAACTCGCTCCCCTGCTTTAATGGTTACCGTATTTGATTCAACTACATATTGCTTTTTTTCAATTGCATTACTAGCCTTATCGTCTACTTCCACACCAAAAGAACGGTCATAATCGCATATATTCGTAGCTACTACCGGAATCTCAAACCATTTCTCGCTGTCCTGCACCGGATACATAGATAATGTATCGGAGAACATCACGTAGTCGGAACCGCTGTAAGTCGTCCGGGAAAGATCATTACATCCCCAGAATCCGACAGCCAACGTCGTAAGTGTTACTATTCCTGTTATTAATCGTTTCATTGTTTCTCTATATTATCTTTATACATTATTTATTGCTTTCATTAGGTGCTAGATCTACGCCAGGAGCATCCAACTCATGTTGTGGAATAGGCCATACAAAACGAGGATCGTCTTTCTCTAACTTCAACGTATTACCCGGAGAGATAGTCGAAGTTTGCTCTTTACGTTCAAATCCCTCATGCCAACGTTTCAAGTCGTTAAGACGGAAACCTTCCATAAAGAGTTCTTTCATACGTTCTTCACTGACAGTTTTAAACCAATTTTCTTCTGTAAGCGTAGTAGAGCCACCATAAGAAGAATAACGAGCCATACGTAAAGTAGAAATATCAATTCCTGCTTTTCCATAATAAGATGCTCCCATCCGGCAATAAGCCTCTGCACGAATCAGATATTGTTCCGCTAACCGGAACGGTTTCGGCATGGATACACACAGCAATCTTTGGCTTATAAAATCCTGATTTCCCATGTATTTAACCAAAAGAGGCCAAGTCAACCCATGAGAGAATCCGGTCGTTGCCGTAGCGAAATAAGCATTATAGCGTAAATCAGCATTGGCATAGGCATCCAATGCCCATTTAGCTGGTACATAATCCGGTTTATAAGATGTATAATCATAATTGAGGAATACAGTGCCTAATGCCCCTCCATAGGAATTTACCTCAAACATTACTTTCCAAATGATTTCAGTAGAATTATCATACTGCCACATGTATGCAAAATCATTATAAGTAACCGAATAACTATGCTTGGTTGCATCAGCTAATATATATTTCTTACTATCTATTACTTTAGTAGCATATTCAACAGCTTTCTCCCACTTCCGCATATACAGGTACATACGAGCATATAAAGCATTGACTGTACCAATCGTGAAATATGCAGAATTATAAATAACCTCAGTGTCATCATCCGTAGCCAGATATTCGGCCGATCTAGCCAAATCATCCAATACAAACTGATACGAATCTTTTAAAGAAGCACGTTTTACAGGTCCCGGATTAACGTAGCTGGACTGCAGTACAACTCCCAGTTCATTGGCAGCTTCTTCGTCACTTTCATAAGCTTTACAGAAACACTTCAACAGTTCTGAATAAGCCAGCGCACGGGCAAAATAGATATGACCTTTATAGGTATCCAACTTGTCCAGTTGTTCATCATCTGAAGTGTTGGCCTCTACAGCAGCAATGTTATCAAGAACAAAATTGCAACGTCCGATGACAGTATACAAGCCACCATACACATATTCCACCTGTTTATTGATAGCCAATATTTCATTACGCCATACATCACCATAGATATTTGTATATCCTTTAACAGCGTATACCAGATCCGTCTGAATATCAGGCAATAAAGTCAAGTATCCGCTATATAGGCTGGCATTTTTAAACTGTGCATAAATACCGACCAAAGCTTGGCGTACATCGCTCACTGTCTTAATAGCCTCTTCTTGCGGAATTGCATCTTGCGGATATTTATCAAGACAGGAAGATGCCGAAAGCAATACCGCAACTAAAACTATATATAATTTTATTTTTCTTATCATCACTGATTAATTTTAGAATGAAACTTCCAGTCCGAATGTAAACTGACGGGACATAGGGTATTGAGCCTTATACACATTGGAGGTAGACTCCGGATCCATCCCTGTAAAACTTGTAAATGTCAACAAATTCTGTCCCTGCGCATAAATACGGGCACTACTTAAAAAATTAGTCCGCTGCAACCATTTCTGTGGGAATGTATAGCTAAGCATTAAATTTTTCAGACGCAGGAAAGAAGCATCTTCCAAGAATCGTGAATCTAGTTGAGGAGTAACTCCATAACGAGGGATATCAGTCACATCTCCCGGCTTTTTCCATCGATCATAAAGCATACGTTTTGACTGATTGTAGGCACTGAACAGTCCGTTGCTCTCTTGAAAAACTCTGTCATTGTTTAGCATCCAGCGATCGGCCACCCACGTGAACTGTGCGGAAAGTGAAAATCCTTGCCAAGAAAGTGTAGTACCAAAACCACCTTGCCAAGGAGCTTCATGTGTCTTACCCAGCATCACTTTGTCACTTTCATTATATTCTGTAGTAATTTCACCGTCTTTGGTATACCATAAAGCATCTCCATTAGTAGGATTGACTCCTGCATAACGGTTCAGATAAAATTCACCTAACGGATGACCTACCGCAACCATTCTACCAGTATCAGAGGCTACATATTCTGTTATCCCATTATAAAGCTCGGTTATCTCATTTTTATTATATGAAACATTGGCGTTCACATTCCATGTAAAGTCTTTGATGCGAAGTACGTCTGCACTGACATTAATTTCTACACCACGGTTTCGCATAGCTCCCACATTATCCCAACGAGTTCCAAAACCGCTAGTTGTGTAAGAAATGGGAACTGCCATCAACATATTAGTAGTTTTCTTATTATAAAATTCCACATCCAAATTTATACGATCAATAAAACCTAAATGCAGTGCCACATTAGTAGCCCATGTAGACTCCCAACTTAATTCTTCATTTCCCAACTGGGAAATAGCAATACCTGATTCATTGTTATACTTATATCCACCGGAAACTAAAGCCAGATGTTCATAGTTATTAATAGAAGAGTTGCCCGATGTACCGGTATTAATCGCTATTTGCGCATTAGTAAGCCATTTATATTTTTGCATGAACTTCTCCTTACGGAGATTCCACATAAACCCGACTGACCAAAAAGCTCCCCAATGTTTATCTGTTCCGAAACGGGAAGATCCATCCCCACGAACCGAAAAGTCAGCATAGTAACGATCATCATAATTATATTCACCACGACCAAAAAAAGAGAGAAAAGAATATTCCGTAACGGGATCTCCCCATGATGAAGCGGTAGAACCGGAAGACAAGTTTGTCAAAATATCATTTGTCTGTCCACGAGTCGTAACCTGAAAACCTTCATAATGATAATCGACTCCTTCCTGCCCAACCATAAAGTTGAATGAATGAACATCATTCAACATAAAACGGTAGTTTGCCGTATTTGTAATCATCAGATTAAGCATATCATACGAACTACGCTGGGCACCTCCATAATTATTATTTGGCTTATAACTCGGAAAACTTCGATAAAAAGAAGTAGTATGACCATAATCTGCACTTAGTTGTGAACGAATTGTGAGATTCTTTATAGGTGTAGCTTCAGCATAGAAAGTAGATAAAAGTTTATACTTCTTATTTGATAACGGATTGTTTTCCATCCATGCTAACGGATTCTCCGTCGTTCCTTTCCAACTGCCGTCATCCTGAAGAGCCAGACTTCCATCCTCCTTATAAGGATTCCAGTAAGGCAACATGAAAAAAGATGCGGAAATAGGAGCCCACAATGCATATTCACCATCATCACTCTGTTCTACCTCCTGATAAGTAAACATTGTATTCGTTCCTATTTTCAACCATTTATTAGCTTTCGCCTCCACATTGGCACGGAAGTTAACACGCTCAAATGTAGAACCTACTGCAATACCATCCTGATCATAATAGCTTCCCGAAACATAATAATTTAACTTTTCCGTACCACCATTTACTGATAACTCGTAATTCTGCAAGGGTGCTTTGTCATTGTATACCTTATCCAGCCAATTGATATTTATCTTACTTAATTTCTCGTAATCCTGTCCTTTATCCAATCCCACTTCTTTTTCAAACTGAATACGTTCGTTCGTATCCATCTGATCCCAGTCCTTTGAAGCTAATTGGGAAAAACCTAGTTGTGTACGGAAAGTAATCTTGGCAGCTTCCCCCATACGTCCACGCTTGGAAGTGATTACTACCACGCCATTAGAAGCACGTGCGCCATAGATAGAAGTAGAAGAAGCATCTTTCAACACTGAAATGCTCTCAATATCATTAGGACTAATCGTGTTGAAATCTGAACTTGAAATAGCCACTCCATCCAATATAAAAAGAGGATCTTTCCCCGAATTAATTGAATTTGTTCCGCGAATACGAAAAGTTGCTGCCTTACTGGGTTCACCTGATTCAGAAAGCACCATTAATCCCGGTGCCTGCCCTTGCAGTGCCTGATCGAAACTCGGAGCAGGAACATCTTCCATCTTTTCAGCTTTTACCGTAGATACAGAACCTGCAATCGTACCTTTCTTACGTACACCGTAGGCAACAACCACTACTTCTTCTACCATTTGTGCATCACTCTCCATCTTCAGATTCATGCGAGTGGCAGCAGACACCTGCTTTTCCATCGTTTTCATTCCAATGTAAGAAAACTGCAAAATGGCGGGAGATTTCGTCACTGTGATACTGTAATTACCATTCATATCGGTAATTACTCCGTTCGTCGTACCCTTCTCCAAAACAGACACACCAATCATCGGCTGATTGTCTTCCGCCGAAATAATGTGTCCCGTTACCTGATATCCACCCTGTGCAAAAAGCAACAGGGGGATACTTGTCAGAGTAAAGAGTACAAACAAGAGAATTGATTTTCTCATCTTTGATACTTTGATTTTAAATTAATGAAATTGATTTATTTTTATAGATTTATCTACAATAAGGAATACGCAGTCTTCGCGTAGAATAATACACTCCTTTCCCAAAATCGGTTTATGCATTTTCTGCACCGACTTGGGACAGGCTATTATTATCTATAAATATAGAATAGGAATAGACTAACTTGGCAAATTCTTAATATTGCGCCAAATATCCAAATAGATTTTTCGTGTTACTGCTGTGTGAATTAAATGTATGACCATCTGCTCTCTTAAGTTATAAATTAAACACTAATATCACTTGTTCTGTTTAGGTGTTATACACTTCTAATATTGTTCTATTTTGGCTACAAATATATATAT
>NZ_JAJKHN010000070.1:0-34945 GCF_020982715.1 Bacteroides sp. 1_1_30 | reverse complement strand
TATACCATTCTTTATGTTTAGATTATGCAAACTGACAGTGTGAATTTAACATATCCACAGGGTTTTCGGACTGACCCGTATTCATGATTCATGAATTTGAAGAGATAATAATGCTTCCGACATGGTTGGATAAGAACAAGGCTATGTTGTACATGCGCTTCCCTTTTATGAAAGATAAAGTAGATTCTTTGAGTAATGCGCCGGTTTTTGCCTTGACGGTATTGGAAGAGTTTATAATTATATCAGCCTGTACGGTTATGTCAATCTGCATGAATGATTTGACGGCTTGGTATTGTTGTTTGATTGCCTTTGGTTTGCACCTGATAGTGCATATCATTCAGTTTTTGGTGATAAGAAAGTATATACCTGTTATTGTTACGTCGGTATTATGTTTACCGTATTGTATTTGGGTGTTTATTCAGGTTAAAGACTATTATACGCTGAATGAAACATTGCTTTGGGGATTTGTCGGCGTTGTGGTTTGTGTTGTGAATCTACTGTTAATGCATAAGATAAGCCCTAAGTTGTGGAGTTGGATGAATGGTAATAATAGAACATAAAAATACCGCTACTCAAAGCATATTCGATTTGGTAGCGGCTTTTTTATAGTGTAACTACTAATCCGTTAGAACTTGAAGAAGTTCTTAGCATTGTTGTAGCTGATATCTTCAATCATTTGGTTTACGCGTTCCATTTCAGATGCAGGGATTTCTCCGTTCTCTACGTCGCGTCCTACCAAGTTACATAATGTACGGCGGAAATATTCATGACGCGGGTAGGATAGGAAAGAACGAGAGTCTGTCAACATACCTACAAAGCGGCTTAGGAGACCAAGCACAGACAAGGCGTTCATTTGTTTTTCCATACCATCCTTTTGGTCGAGGAACCACCATCCCGAACCAAACTGAATTTTTCCCGGGATAGAACCATCTTGGAAGTTGCCCAACATAGTTGCAATCACTTCATTTGCGCATGGGTTCAGGTTATAAAGGATTGTTTTAGTCAATTTGCCATTGGTATTCAGGCGGTCAAGGAATTTAGCCATTGCTTTGGCTGTGGTGAATTCACCGATAGAGTCGAAACCGGTGTCAGCGCCCAGTAATTTGAACATCTTGGTGTTGTTATTGCGGATAGCGCCGTAGTGGAACTGTTGAGTCCATCCTTTTTCCCAGTCCATTTCACCGAAGATAACAAGCATGGCTGATTTGAATTTCAGAATTTCTTCTTTGGTCAATTCTGTGCCGCCATATACCTTATTAAATATAGCCTTGATTTCAGCATCGGTATAATCTTCTGCATAGAATTCTTCAATACCATGGTCAGACAGACGGCAACCTTGTTCTGCGAAGAAGTCGTGACGTTTGCGCAAAGCAGCGATCATATCATCGAAATTGGAGATAGTAACATCGCTAACTTCTGCCAGCTTTTCTACATAACTACGGAAATCAGCAGGGACTTCTACAGCCATAGCCTTATCAGGACGCCAAGTTGGCAACATCTTGATTTCAAATCCGCTTTCACGTGTTTTGATGTGATATTCCAGTGAATCGATAGGATCATCCGTAGTACAAACTACCTCTACGTGATAGCGACGCATCATTCCACGAGCTGAATATTCAGGTTGAGACAGCTTTTCGTTACATTCATCGTAAATTTCGCGTGCTGTTTGCGGATTCAATATTTTATTGATACCAAATGCAGTTTTCAATTCGAGGTGAGTCCAGTGGTACAGTGGATTACGGAAAGTATAAGGAACTGTTTCCGCCCATTTTTCGAATTTTTCCCAGTCTGTGGTATCTTTTCCTGTGCAGAAACGTTCATCTACGCCGTTTGTACGCATTGCACGCCATTTGTAGTGGTCACCGCCTAACCAGATTTCAGTCAGTGATTTAAACTTGTAGTCGTCAGCTACCATTTGAGGGATGAGATGACAGTGATAGTCGATGATCGGCATTTTAGCCGCATGCTCGTGATACAACTTTTGCGCGGTTTCTGTTTGCAGCAAGAAGTTTTCGTCCATGAAGTTCTTCATTATTACTGTGTTTTAAGTATATAAAATTATTACTTTCTGTATTTATACCTATATCGTATTGATTTTAAAGCTAATAGGCGTAAATCTCGTTTTAGTTTTATTAACCGTTATCGAACACAAAAATAGAAAATTTACTTGGAGTAACAAAATAATTCGTATATTTGCAGCGATTATTTATAATATTTAAGTTTTAGCACTATGGAGGACCAGAACTATACCATTAAAGACATAGCCCGTATGGCCGGTGTTTCCGCCGGAACGGTGGATAGGGTGTTGCACAATCGTGGCGACGTGTCTCCCAAAAGCAAAGCTAAAGTACAAAAGGTACTGGATGAGATTCATTATCAACCCAATGTGTTTGCTATCGGTTTGGCTGCTAAAAAGAAATATTCTTTCCTCTGCCTGATACCTTATTATATAGAACATGACTATTGGCATTCGGTAGTCGGGGGGATTGAGCGTGCCCGGCAAGAGTTGCGTCCTTTTAATGTGGGTATAGATTATCTGTGTTACCATCATGGAGATGAGAAAAGTTATCAGGAAGCCTGCCTTGCTATAAAAGAAAAGAATGTAGACGCAGTGTTGATTTCTCCGAATTTCCGGGAAGAGACGCTGGCGCTGACAGCTTATCTGCAGGAAAATAAGATAGCTTATGCTTTTGTTGATTTCAATATGGAAGAAGCGAGAGCCTTGACGTATATTGGGCAGGATTCCTATAAGAGCGGATATATTGCAGCAAAAATATTGATGCGCAACTATTCGGCGGGAGAAGGTCAGGAGTTAGTCTTGTTTTTAAGTAATAATAAAGATAATCCGGCTGAAATACAGATGCAACGTCGTTTGGACGGTTTTATGAGTTACATAGCCGAGGAATATAACAACCTGGTAATCCATGAGGTTATACTCAATAAATCCGATCAGGAAAGTAATCAACAGACATTAGATGAGTTTTTCCGGGCACATCCGAAGGCTGCGCTGGGAGTTGTATTTAATTCCAGGGTGTATCAGTTGGGAGAGTATCTCCGTCATGCGGGACGTAGCATGAAAGGGCTGATAGGATATGACCTTCTGAAAGCAAATGTAGAGTTGCTAAAATCAGGTGATGTGCATTATTTAATCGGGCAACGTCCGGGATTGCAAGGGTATTGCGGGGTGAAGGCTTTGTGCGACCATGTTGTGTTTAAGAAGTCTGTTGAACCTGTAAAGTATATGCCTATCGACATCCTGATTAAGGAGAATATTGATTTTTATTTTGAATTTGTATAATATCAACTTTATAAATTACAACTAACATGAAAGCATTAAACAAAGAAACTGCTCCTAAAACACAACGTCCGGAGCGTATTATCCAATTTGGCGAAGGTAACTTCTTGCGTGCATTTGTTGATTGGATTATTTACAACATGAACCAGAAAACCGACTTCAACAGCAGCGTAGTAGTGGTTCAACCCATTGATAAAGGTATGGTCGATATGCTGAATGCACAAGACGATCTTTATCATGTTAATCTTCAAGGATTGGATAAAGGCGAAGTTGTTAACAGCTTGACAATGATCGATGTAATCAGTCGTGCACTGAATCCATATTCTCAAAATGACGAGTTCATGAAATTGGCAGAGCAACCTGAAATGCGTTTTGTTATTTCAAACACTACAGAGGCTGGTATCGCTTTTGATCCGTCTTGCAAACTTGAAGATGCTCCTGCTTCATCTTATCCGGGTAAACTGACTCAATTGCTGTATCATCGTTTCAAAACATTCAATGGTGATAAGACAAAAGGTTTGATTATTTTCCCTTGCGAACTTATTTTCCTGAATGGACATAAGTTGAAAGAAACTATTTATCAATATATTGAATTATGGAACCTGGGTAATGAGTTTAAAACTTGGTTTGAAGAAGCTTGTGGCGTATATGCGACATTGGTAGACCGTATTGTTCCGGGATTCCCGCGCAAAGATATTGCTGCTATCAAAGAAAAACTGCAATACGATGATAACTTGGTTGTTCAGGCTGAAATCTTCCATCTGTGGGTGATTGAAGCTCCGCAGGAAGTTGCCAAAGAGTTCCCGGCTGATAAGGCAGGACTGAATGTGTTGTTTGTTCCTTCGGAAGCTCCTTACCACGAACGTAAGGTAACTCTGTTGAATGGTCCGCACACAGTTCTTTCTCCGGTTGCTTATCTTTCTGGTGTGAATATTGTGCGTGAAGCTTGTGAACATGAGGTTATTGGTAAATATATCCACAAAGTAATGTTCGATGAGTTGATGGAAACATTGAATTTACCGAAAGATGAGTTGGAGAAATTTGCCAATGATGTATTGGAACGTTTCAACAATCCATTCGTAGATCATGCAGTGACAAGCATTATGCTGAATTCTTTCCCAAAATATGAAACTCGTGATTTACCGGGATTGAAGACTTATCTCGAACGTAAGGGCGAACTTCCTAAAGGCCTGGTACTTGGTTTGGCTGCTATCATTACTTATTATAAAGGTGGTGTACGTGCTGACGGCGCTGAAATTGTACCAAATGATGCTCCTGAAATCATGAACCTGCTGAAAGAACTTTGGGCAACTGGTTGTACAAAGAAAGTAACCGAAGGTGTTCTGGCTGCTGACTTTATCTGGGGAGAAGATTTGAATAAGATCCCGGGATTGGCAGAAGCTGTAAAAGCAAACTTGGATTCTATCCAGGAAAAGGGAATGCTTGAAACTGTGAAAGGTATTCTGTAATTAGAAGACCGGATATAAAAAAACGCCACTTGTTCAGAGAACAGTGGCATTTTTTATATTGTCAGGTGATTATTCTTGTTCAGCCGCATGCAAGATAAATGTAGTAGCTCCGATAGTCACAATAGCGCCATCCTCAATGCGTACACGATCTTTATCCCCTAGGATTTCATTCATGAGGAAAGTACCTGTCAGGCTGGGAGCATCCCGTAATGTATAAACAAGTTTTCCTTGCTTATTGCGTTTGATATTGATGATACAATGGCGTCGATCCATGCTCATATCGCCACTTTCAATGGGCGTATTGATAGAAGTTCCCACACAACGGCGGCCTATGACATTGTCACCTTCTTGTAAGGGCAATATCTGTTTATAACCGAATACATTTTCGATAACAGTGATATATCCGAATTCTTCTTTATGAGATTCAGCTTCTTCTTCCAGGTTTTCTTCCTTTCTAAGAGCCTTTACTTTGCTCTTTCCAAGCCGGATGCTGAATTGTTTGCCGCAATGCTCACATTCAAATACCAGTGATTGGCCTTCGCTATACTTGGTTTCATCAAAAAAAAGGTAATTCTCACATTTAGGACAAAGAACTCGTTTCATGCTTTTAAAAAGGGATTTTTATTTAGCCAGTAACCAGGCATTCTTATAAGTTTCGTTTTTTCTTAGCTCAAGTAATTGCTTGGTCGCTTCATTACGGTTGTCGAATGAACTGATGCTGACACGTACTTTTCCATCCATGTTCAGCGCTTTTGCATTAGCAAACCCTTTTGATTTTAATTGAGTTGCTATGGCTTCTGCATCTTTCAGGCTGATTCCTCCTGCCACTATGATATGGAAAGGATGATTGGCACTTTCTGGAGATTTAACCGCAGGGGCAGTAGCTGCCGTTTCCTGTTTGGCCACTTTCACTTCTCTAACTGCGATTGGCTTGGAAGTCTTATCCGCTGTATTCTTTTTAGTGGATGAAGTCTTCGTTGAAGAAGAAGTTGAAGCAGTAGCGGAAAGCTTTTTAGCTTGTTGCATTGCATCACTCTTAACATACACAGGAGTTACTACAACCGATTGCTTTTCTATTTGCTCAAAAAGCTCACTGGGTAATAATTGTGCATAATTGTTTTTTTGAACGTCTGTATTCTCTACCGGAGTTGAAAAGGCAAAGAACAATACGATGGCAGCAATCATTGCTGCAGCATTGCGAAGATACGCACGATTGATACTAATTTCAAAAGTCTTCTTTTCCTTCTCCGGATGAGCCGGTATCCATACTTTTTCTTTCTGTTGCAGAACGGAAAGTTCATGCATTTCGAAGGAGTCGAGACCGTATAATGAAGGAGTCGTTATCTTATAGTCATAAGGAACAAACTCATAGTTACCATAAATGTTATAGTGAATCTCGCCTATATTATCCAAATGGGCTTTTCCTTCTTCATGAAGGAGACCGATGAATTCGTTTACTTCCTTTTCTACTATGCGGCTGGCGTCAGCAAAACTCGTGTCATACGCTGACATATAAGATTGCACCAATACGCCGTCATTCAGTTTTAATTGAGGATTAAAGCCGATTGTGCGGGTAGGAGGTAAAAATATATTTTCTTCCTTAATGCGGGTTGCAGGCGAGTAATGCGCTACAAAACCGCCAAACCCCGGAACAATGACGCAATCGTTTTCCAGTAGTAAAGTCTCTATATGTTGTGCCAATTCAATCATGTCTGCAAAATTACGAGATAAATTGAATATATCCCAGAAAACTTCGAAAAATTCACTACTTTTGCATCGTTTTATTTATCACTATCAATAATGAACTATATACAGACGGAAATAGACGGAGTATGGCTGATAGAGCCTAAAGTTTTCTCCGATGAACGGGGCTATTTTATGGAAGCCTATAAGAAAGAAGAGTTTGATGCCAATATTGGTCCCGTAGATTTTATACAGGACAACGAGTCGAAATCATCTTTTGGCGTGTTACGCGGATTGCACTATCAGAAAGGAGAATACAGTCAGGCGAAACTGGTTCGTGTTCTTAAAGGAAAAGTGCTGGACGTTGCCGTTGATTTGCGTAAATCATCGCCTACGTTTGGAAAGCACGTCTGCGTGTTGCTTAGTGAGGAAAACAAGAGACAATTTTTCATTCCCCGTGGTTTTGCTCATGGCTTTGCAGTCTTGAGCGAAGAAGCCGTTTTTACGTATAAGGTAGATAACAAGTATGCTCCGCAGGCGGAAGCTTCTATTTTGTATAATGATGAAACGTTGGGGATAGACTGGCCGTTGGCAGATTCGCAAATGGTATTATCGGCGAAAGACAGAGAGGGAACTGCCTTTAAAGATGCCGCTTATTTTGAATGAATTTCTAAACAAACAATAGATTAAGTATGAAAATTGCAATCGTGGGAACAGGGTATGTGGGTCTGGTATCAGGTACATGCTTTGCCGAAATTGGCGTGAATGTAACGTGCGTAGACACGAATAAAGAGAAAATCGAATCTTTGCAAAAGGGGAATATTCCGATTTATGAGAATGGATTGGAAGAGATGGTGCTCCGTAATATGAAAGCAAAGCGATTGAAGTTTACAACCTCATTAGAAAGTTGTCTGGACGACGTGGAAGTTATATTCAGTGCGGTTGGCACCCCTCCGGATGAAGACGGCAGCGCTGATTTGAAATACGTGTTGGAGGTGGCCCGTACCATTGGTCGCAATATGAAACAATATAAACTGGTAGTTACCAAAAGTACCGTTCCGGTGGGTACTGCCAGTAAAGTTCGCGCGGTTATTCAGGAAGAATTGGATAAGAGAGGCGTGAAAGTTGATTTTGACGTGGCTTCTAATCCGGAATTCCTGAAAGAAGGAAATGCGATCAGTGACTTTATGAGCCCGGACCGTGTGGTAGTGGGAGTGGAGTCGGCACGTGCGGAAAAATTGATGTCCAAACTATACAAGCCATTCTTATTGAATAATTTCCGTGTGATTTTCATGGATATTCCATCTGCAGAAATGACTAAATATGCGGCAAACTCGATGTTGGCAACCCGTATCAGCTTTATGAATGATATTGCAAACTTATGCGAAATCGTTGGCGCGGATGTGAACATGGTACGTAGCGGAATAGGTTCGGACACCCGTATTGGACGTAAGTTCCTGTATCCGGGCATCGGATATGGTGGTTCCTGTTTTCCTAAAGACGTGAAAGCATTGATTAAGACTGCGGAACAGAACGGTTATAGTATGCGGGTGCTTAGTGCTGTGGAAGAAGTGAACGAACAACAGAAAAGCGTCCTGTTTGAGAAGCTAAAGAAACAGTTTAATGGTGATTTGCAAGGTAAGACTGTTGCTTTGTGGGGGCTGGCATTTAAACCGGAAACGGATGACATGCGTGAGGCTCCGGCATTAGTCCTGATCGATAAATTGCTGGAAGCTGGTTGTCGGGTGCGTGCATACGATCCGGCTGCCGTGCAAGAGTGCAAGCGTAGAATTGGAGAAAAAATCTATTATGCTTGTGATATGTACGATGCAGTGCTGGATGCTGATGTATTGATGCTGGTTACCGAATGGAAAGAATTCCGTCTGCCCTCATGGGCCGTTATCAAGAAGACGATGGCCCAGCAGATTGTGTTGGACGGACGTAATATATATGATAAAAAAGAGATGGAAGAGCTCGGATTTGTTTACCATTGTATTGGTAAATAAAAAAATAGGAGTATCTTTATACAAAACTAAGATAGATGATGAAAAATGTGGCTGTATCGTTAATGGCAATCCTTTTCGCGGCATGTAGCGGCAATAAGAGTCCCCATTCTCTTCAACAGGAGAAAGAGGATCTTAGCGCAAAAGAGTTACTGCAGGGAATTTGGCTGGACGATGAAACGGAGAGCCCGTTGATGCGTGTGGAAGGAGATACCATCTACTATGCAGACGCACAAAGTACTCCCATTGCATTTAAAATAATGCGGGACATTCTTTACACTTATGGAAATGATACCACTTATTACAAGATTGATAAGCAGGGAGAACATATATTTTGGTTTCATTCCATTACGGATAATGTAATAAAACTGCATAAATCCGAAGACCTCAATGATTCTATCTATTTTGTCCGTCAGGAACTTGTGGTTCCGACTTATACGGAAGTAACCAAACGCGATAGTGTAGTGACTTACAACGGCACTCGCTATCGTGCATACGTATATATCAATCCATCTAAAATGAGAGTCATCAAGACGACTTATTCCGAAGACGGGATTAGTATGGATAATGTGTACTATGATAATGTGATGCACATCTGTGTGTATGAAGGTAAAAAGAGCCTGTTTGCCAGCGATATAACCAAACAGATGTTCGACAAAGTGGTTCCTGCGGATTTCCTGGCGCAATCAATCCTGTCAGATACAAAGTTTGTGAAAGTAAACCGGAATGGTTTTCATTATCAAGCTGTTTTAGCCATTCCGGAAACTTCCATATATAGCGTTGTAAATATGGAAGTGAGCTTTAAAGGCGATTTGGAGATTACTTCATCCAAATAAGGACTCTACATTCTATTCAAATAGAAATCAGGTTTCTCAAAATAAGAAATACAGATTCTATCCAAACAAAGAATTACAGATTTTATTTTTGCCTGGGTGCAGGGTAGTTGCTTTTCTTCCCTCCGTTGTTTCTTTTTCCCCGGAAATCTTTTCTTTTAGAGAAATTCCCGTTCCTGTTTTTGTTGAACGAACGCGGTTTGTATTCCGGAGCCTCTCCCAATCCTTCAGGGATAGGAATCTTATAAATCTCTTTCTCCAGAAAATTCTCAATGCTTTTGAAGTTACTCTGTTCCTTTTCGTTAATAAACGTAAGTGCCACCCCGTCATTGTTGGCACGTGCTGTACGGCCGATGCGGTGCACGTAGTCCTCGCTGTCGTGAGGCACGTCGAAGTTGATAACCAGGCGGATATCATCGATGTCGATACCACGTGCAACGATGTCCGTAGCTACCAATATATTGATTCGTCCGGCTTTAAACTCATGCATAACCGTTTCCCGTTGAGCCTGTTCCAAGTCCGAATGCATTTCACCTACGTTCAGCTTCATTGATTTCAACGCCTTGGCAACTTCTTTAACCTTAATTTTGGAAGAAGCAAAGACAATCACACGTTCCGGAACCTCATCCATAAAAAGACTGCGTATGATGCCCAACTTTTGATTTTCATAGCAGACGTATGCCGCCTGAATAATCTTTTCCGCAGGTTTGGAAACAGCGAGCTTTATTTCTGACGGATCGTTTAAGATCGTATTTGCCAATTGCTGTATCTTTGCCGGCATTGTTGCTGAAAACATGATAGTCTGTCGTTCCTTCGGCAGATATTTGGCTATTTGCATGATATCTTCGTAGAATCCCATGTCGAGCATTCGGTCTGCTTCATCCAAAATAAAATAAGAAACCTTGGAAAGATCTACATATCCAAGGCTTAAATGGGCGATCAGGCGTCCGGGAGTAGCAATGACAACATCAGCTCCCAATGTGAGTCCCTTTTTCTGTTGTTCGAACAATATTCCGTCATTTCCGCCATATACGGCAACGCTCGATACCGGCATGAAATAGGAAAATCCTTCCATTTGCTGGTCGATCTGTTGGGCCAATTCCCGGGTAGGAGACATGATGACACAATTAATCGCATCCTCCGGATGTTTACCTTCAGATAATTTGTTCAATACAGGAAGCAGAAACGCGGCTGTTTTACCTGTCCCTGTCTGTGCTACTGCGATCAAATCTTTACCCTCAAGTATGATTGGAATTGCTTGTTCTTGTATAGGCGTACATTCGTCAAATCGCATGGCATCAAGCGCCTCAAGCACATTTGCATTTAATTGTAGTTCGGAAAACTTCATTCTTTTATTTTATTTGTCAGCAAAGATAATCTATTTTTTGGTCTAATTACATATTCAAGTAAGAATCTTTGAATCCGAGGAAATAGAGTACTCCATCCAGTCCAATGGTGTTGATTGATTGCTTGGCATTTGCCACCACTTTGGGCTTGGCGTGGAAGGCGATTCCCAGTCCGGCAACTCCTAGCATAGGAAGATCGTTGGCTCCGTCTCCTACGGCGATGGTCTGTGCAATATCCACCTTTTCCACTTGTGCAATGAGGCGGAGCAGTTCGGCTTTTCGTTTTCCGTCTACTACATCCCCCAGATAACGTCCGGTCAGTTTGCCGTCGATGATTTCCAATTCGTTGGCATAGACATAATCTATACCGTATTTCTTTTGCAGGTACTGGCCGAAATAAGTGAATCCTCCCGAAAGGATAGCGATCTTGTAACCGTACTTCTTCAATACATACATCAGTCGCTCTACACCCTCTGTGATAGGCAAGTTCTCGGCTATTTCCTGCATTACCGATTCGTCCAACCCCTTCAATAAGGCTACGCGACGGGTAAAGCTCTCTGTAAAGTCTATTTCTCCACGCATGGCGCTTTCCGTGATGGCTTTCACTTCGTCGCCTACACCGGCACGGATAGCCAGTTCGTCAATCACTTCTGTCTCGATTAAGGTAGAGTCCATATCAAAACAAATCAGGCGGCGCATACGGCGGTACATATTATCCTGTTGGAAAGAAAAGTCCATTTCCAGTTCGCTGGCCAGTTTCATCAGCTTCTCCTGCATGGCAATGCGGTCTTTCGGAGTACCTCTTACTGAAAATTCGATGCAAGCCCGGGTGCGTGTATCAGTCTGACATTCGTCCAACGGGATGCGACCTGTCAGACGCTTGATAGCGTCTATATTCATGCCCTGTTCGGCTAATATGCTTGTAGCGGCAGAAATCTGGCGGGCGGAAAGTTTGCGTCCCAATACTGTCAGGATATAGCGGTTTTTTCCTTGCATGCCTACCCAGTTGTCATATTGTTCGGTGGTGATAGGTTCAAACCGGATGGTCACTCCCAATGAAGAAGCTTTGAACAGGAGTTCCTTCATAATGAATCCGGAGTGTCTTTCTTCGCTCTTGAACAGAATTCCCAACGATAATGTATTATGAATATCTGCCTGGCCGATGTCAAGGATCGTAGCATCATATTTGGCAAGGATTTCAGTCACAGAAGCAGTCAGTCCCGGACGATCTTCGCCGGTAACTCGAATCAGAATCAATTCAGTATTTGATGGTTGCATAAAAAATAGACTTTAACTCTGCAAAAGTAGAGAAAAAAGTTCGTTTTTATGCTAAATAACATAAAAAGTTATACCCAAAAAGTGAGATTTTTGCTTATTTACTTGGAAGTTAATTTAATATTTACTTACCTTTGCACCCGGTTTCAAAAATAAAGGCTCTGATAATCAGCGGATTCCTCTTCGCCTGATGCCTGAAAAGACAACGTTTCGGGAAGAAACCACTGTTTAAGGACAGTCCCGGATAGTATTAACTAAAACCGAATTACATGAAGCATGTAAAATGGATTTTTGTTGTATTACTGATTTGTTCCTTGACCGCTTTCGTTGAGAAAGACAAACCTACCGGAGGTTTGAGTGAGGGCGACGTAGCCCCTGATTTTAAGATCGAATCTACGTCAAATGAGCAACCCGCCTTTAAGTTGGGAAATTTGAAAGGCAAATATGTGTTGCTAAGTTTTTGGGCAAGTTATGACGCGCAGTCCCGGATGCAAAACGTAAGTTTAAGCAATGCGCTTCGTTCTTCTCATAATGTGGAAATGGTTTCTGTTTCATTTGACGAATATCAGTCAATATTTAAGGAAACCGTTCGTAAGGATCAAATAGTTACGCCCACTTGTTTCGTGGAAACAGAAGGCGAGGATTCCGGATTATTTAAGAAATACCGTTTAAATCGGGGATTCACTAACTATTTATTGGATGGAAATGGTGTAATTATAGCCAAAAACATCTCTGCTGCAGATCTTTCTGCTTATGTAAAAGAAATCGGTTAACGATTTTAGGAATGTAAGGAGAAAGAGGGATTTTCCGGATCACCGTCAGGTGAAAACAATGGAGAATAGACAAAAGAGGAAATGGATACAACAAAAAAGTTCCGCCTACACTTGCATTAGCAGGAATAGGCGGAACTTCTTATTTTTATATCTTTCTTTCTGCGGTATATCCGAAACTTTGGGACAGTCTGCGGATCGAGTTCCTGAAGACTGCGGAAGGCTTGCAATCCTTTTATTTGTTGCTTTCTGGTTATTTGGGTGCTTTCTGATACAGGAAGAATGCGATACCTGCATAAAGGATATTGGGAATCCAGACTGCAATGGCAGGAGGCACATTTCCGTTCACAGCAAAGGTGGAGGTAATCGTTTGGAACAGGATATAAGAAAAACTTAACCCTAATCCGATACCCAAGTGGAGCCCCATACCACCTTTTGTTTTCCGGGATGAAAGCGATACACCGATGATGGTAAGGATGAAAGAAGCGAACGACATGGCAATGCGTTTGTGATATTCAATCTCAAACTCCTTGATGTTGGCAAATCCTCTTCGCTTTTGTTTTTCTATATAGTCACTTAGTTCGGGGCTGGTCAACATCTCCTGCTGATTTTTCATGATGAGAAAGTCAGAAGGTTCCATATTGATAATAGAGTCGATTCGATCTCCCTTAGTGATTTTTTCTTTTAAACCATCTAATTCGCGTACCATATAGTCGTGAATTGTCCATTTATGAACAGTTGCAGTGTCATAAGTGATACGGCGTGCAGTTAAATGCGAAACCATCTTCTTGTCAACGAATTTATCCAATGAAAAACGGTTACCGGTTTTCATGGCGTTGTTATAGTTGTCAATGTAGGCTATAACCCCGCTGTCTACCTCTAACTGTACATTGCTTACCGAATTTTGTTTCTTGGGTTTGATATACCGGTCTTCAAAGTTCAGACGCGTCACGCTTCCTTTAGGAATCACGTACGAACTTAGCGTGAAGGTGGTCAGCGCAATGATAGCGGCCGAAATCATATAAGGACGCATCATCCTCTTAAAACTCATACCGGTGGAGAACATAGCGATGATTTCAGAGTTCTCTGCCAGCTTGGAAGTAAAGAAAATAACAGCAATGAATACGAACAGCGGACTGAACAGATTGGAGAAATAGGGGATAAAGTTCATGTAGTATTCAAAGATGATTTTATCCCAAGGAGCTTCATGCTCCATCAATTTGTCCATCTTTTCGTTGAAGTCGAATACCACTGCAATAGAAATGATCAATGCAATAGCAAATACGTATGTCCCCAAGAACTTCTTGATGATATACCAGTCCAGCCGTTTTATAAATCGATTGCTTTTCATTTCTTATAATCTAGTTGATACTCTTTTGACCATCATCGGCTTCCAGGTCGAAAAATCTCCGGCAATAATATGCTTTCTTGCTTCTCCTGCCAGCCACAGATAGAATGCCAGGTTGTGTATCGAGGCAATTTGCATGGCCAGTAGCTCTTGCGCATGGAAAAGATGGCGCAAATAAGCCTTGCTGTACAACGTATCTACGCTGGAAGCCCCGTCGGCTTCGATGGGAGAGAAGTCGGTTTCCCATTTCTTGTTTCGCATATTGATAATGCCATCTTTGGTGAACAACATGCCATTTCGTCCGTTTCGTGTAGGCATAACGCAGTCGAACATATCCACGCCACGCTCTATTCCTTCAAGAATGTTGACAGGAGTTCCGACGCCCATCAGGTAACGGGGTTTGTCTTTGGGAAGTATTTCATTAACAATCTCGATCATTTCATACATCTTGTCTACCGGTTCGCCTACTGCCAAACCGCCAATAGCGTTCCCGTCGGCCCCTTTGGACGCGATAAACTCTGCTGATTGTTTGCGCAGGTCGGGATAGACACAACCTTGCACGATAGGAAAGAGAGCCTGGTTGTAACCATATTTAGGTTCCGTCTCATTAAAACGTTGTATACAACGGTCGAGCCATCTGTGCGTCAAACCTAATGACTTTTTGGCATACTCATAATCCGAGTCACCGGGAGGACATTCGTCAAAAGCCATCATAATGTCTGCGCCGATGGTGCGTTCTATGTCCATCACCTTTTCCGGAGTGAAGACGTGCTTGCTTCCGTCGATATGCGAACGAAATTCAGCTCCTTCTTCACGCAGCTTTCTGATTCCGGCCAAAGAGAATACCTGGAAACCACCGCTGTCAGTCAGCATCGGGCGGTCGAAACCGTTAAAACGGTGCAGTCCGCCTGCTTTCTCGATCACGTCCAGTCCCGGACGCAAATAGAGGTGATAGGTATTACCCAGAATAATCTGCGCCTGAATATCCTCTTTCAATTCGGTCAGATGTACTCCCTTAACCGTGCCCAGTGTGCCCACCGGCATAAAGATCGGTGTTTGTATCTGCCCGTGGTCTGTGGTAATCAGACCCGCACGGGCATTACTTTTAGTGTCTGTATATTGTAACTCAAATGTCATTCCTGGCTGGGTTTCTTAACGGATAAATCAATAGCATCCGACACTTTCTCATTGGTCAGCGCAATGGCAAATACCTCTTTTATATCGTTTACATAGTGGAAAGTCAGTCCTTTCAGATAAATCTCCTGAATCTCATCTATGTTCTTTTTGTTCTCGGCACTCATGATGATTTCCTTGATTCCGGCACGCTTGGCTGCCAATATCTTCTCTTTGATGCCACCCACGGGAAGCACTTTGCCGCGAAGGGTAATTTCGCCCGTCATGGCAATGTTGGCTTTCACTTTTCTTTGAGTCAGGGCAGAAGCCAGGGAGGTGGCCATCGTAATACCTGCCGACGGACCGTCTTTCGGAATTGCGCCTTCGGGAACGTGGATATGGATATTCCAGTTGTCGAAGATCTCTTCGTCCAGATTCAAGATAGAAGCGTGTGCCTTGATATATTCAAGTGCCAGCATGGCAGATTCTTTCATCACATCTCCCAGGTTACCGGTCAGTGTGAGACGTCCGCCCTTGCCACGGCTCAAGCTCGTTTCTACAAATAAGATTTCGCCTCCGACGGCTGTCCATGCCAATCCGGTGACTACGCCTGCGTAATCATTTCCCTGATACTTGTCACGTGTATATTCCGGTGCTCCCAGGAAGTCATACAAATCCGACGGTTTGATTTCTGTCTTGGCGAAATAACCGTCCGTAGCATATTGACGGGCTGATTTACGAAGGATTTTACCAATCTTCTTTTCCAGCTCACGAACGCCGCTCTCACGGGTATATGACTCGATGATAGCTTCCAACGTTTCTTTGGGAAGCTTGATAGCTGTCTTTTTAAGTCCGTTGGCTTCCAGCTCTTTGGGAAGCAGATGCTTACGGGCTATCTCTACTTTCTCTTCCGTGATATATCCGCTTACCTCAATCAATTCCATACGGTCGAGCAATGGGCCGGGGATTGTGTTCAGGTTGTTGGCTGTTGCTATAAACAATACCTTTGAGAGGTCGTAGTCTACATCCAGGAAGTTATCGTGGAAAGCAGTATTTTGTTCCGGATCAAGCACTTCCAGTAATGCGGAAGAGGGGTCGCCTTGACGGTCGGCGCTGACCTTGTCTATTTCATCCAGGATAAAGACAGGATTGGATGCACCGGCTTTAATCAAGCTCTTGATGATTCGTCCGGGCATGGCGCCGATATAAGTTTTCCGATGTCCGCGGATTTCAGCTTCGTCATGTACGCCGCCCAAAGACATACGTACATACTTCCGTTTGAGCGCAGATGCAATGGATTTTCCAAGAGATGTTTTACCTACTCCCGGAGGGCCATATAAGCAGATAATCGGTGATTTCATATCACCTTTCAGCTTTAATACAGCCAAATGCTCCAAAATGCGTTCTTTCACTTTTTCCAGTCCGTAATGGTCTTTGTTCAACGTCTTTTCTGCGTTTTTAAGGTTCAGATTGTCAGTTGTATACGTACCCCACGGAAGATTGAGCATGGTTTGCAGATAGTTAAGCTGTACGCTGTAATCCGGAGATTGTGGATGGGTGCGTTCCAGTTTAGCCAGTTCTTTCATAAATGTTTCCCTGACTTCTGCGTTCCAACGCATTCTTTCTGCTTTTTGGCGCATTTCTTCTATTTCCTGCTCCTGGCCGCCGCCACCTAGTTCATCTTGGATAGTCTTGATTTGCTGTTGCAGGAAGTATTCGCGTTGCTGCTGGTCAATATCTTCGCGGGCACGCATTTGGATGGATGCCTTGATTTCTGCCAGTTGCACTTCGCGGTTCAGGATTTCCAGTAAGTGATATGTGCGTTCACGTAATGAGTGGATGCTTAACAAGTCCATCTTCTCGTCTTTCTTGAACGGCAGGTTCGAGCAGATGAAATTGACTAGGAACATCGGACTGTTGATATTCTTAATAGCAAATGCCGAATCCTGATGCATCACATCTGACGATTTGATATATCTCATTGTCAAGTCCTTGCAGGTTTCCACCAAGGCTTGAAACTCTTTATCGTCTTTGCTTGGAATGTCTTCTTCCAAAAGTTCTATTTCACCTTTCAGATACGGATGGGTTTCGATAATGTTTATCAGGTTCAGACGTTTCATTCCTTGAAGGATGACAGTCGTTGTCTGATCGGGCATTTCCAATATCCGCACAATTCGTCCTACGGTACCGATATTGTGTAAATCTTCCAACTTCGGGTCCTCTGTATGTGCCGATCTCTGACATACTACGGCAATATCTTTATGCTTCTTGTCAGCGTCTCGTATGAGTTTCAGAGAAGACTTACGGCCCACTGTGATCGGCAGGAATACTCCAGGAAACAACACCATGTTACGTAGAGGGAGTACCGGAAGAATTTCACCAGATTTCACATTTACATCAAATGCCTGTTCATCGTTCCCATCATAGTCAGTGATTAGCGAGAAGCCGTTATCGCTTCCATCTTCCAATAAATATCTTTCTTTCATCTTTTCGTTTTAATTTAGTTTATGTCATACTGATATGCATAAATCGTTTGCAAAGTTAATTGATTCTCTCTAATAATAAAGCACTGCGCAGAATAAAAACACAAAAACAATGCCAAAATATCGGCTTGTAGAGGGAGTATTCCATAATTATTATTTATTTTTGGCGATTTGCAATAAAATAGTAGAATAAAACAGCTTTAAGACAAACGGATAAAATGTCGAATCCTTATTTTCAATTTAAGCAATTTACAGTGTGGCACGACCAATGTGCTATGAAAGTTGGTACGGATGGGGTGCTTTTGGGAGCTTGGGCTTCGGTTGAGCGCGCGCGCCGGATATTGGATATTGGTACGGGGACGGGCTTGGTGGCTTTAATGTTGGCTCAACGCAGTTTGCCAGACGCAAAGATTGTGGCATTGGAGATAGACGAGGCGGCGGCCGGACAGGCCAGGGAAAATGTGGCTCGTTCTCCTTGGCAGGAGCGGATAGAAGTGGTGCAGGCTGACTTTAAGAAATACCGGTCTTCGGATAAATTTGATGTGATTGTTTCAAATCCCCCTTATTTTGTCGATTCGTTGGAGTGTCCGGATCGGCAGAGGGCTGCTGCCCGTCACAATGATTCTCTAACCTACGAAGAATTGCTGGAAGGGGTAAATAGGTTATTGGCAGCAGACGGACTTTTTACGGTCGTGATTCCGACGGATGTGGTTGATCGGGTAAAGGCGATAGCTTCTATGAATAAGTTGTATGCGATTCGTCAGCTCAATGTAATTACTAAGCCCGGCGGTATTCCAAAACGTACGCTGATTGCTTTTTCTTTTTCCAATCGGGAGTGTGTGATAGAAGAACTGTTGACGGAATTGGCGCGTCATCAGTATAGTGAGGAGTATATAGCGTTGACGAGGGAGTATTATTTGAATATGTGATATGGATATATGTAAAAAAATAAGGCTTATACTTGTTATGTCAGCCTTATTTTTTTCTCTATTGCTTAAAGTAGATACATCTTCGGTTCTTTGTATTTATTAAAGTCAGGAGCTGGCTTATCTATTTTCTTGAAGATACGGGTATATTTTTCTTTTATTTTTATATAATTATCGATCCAATCTTCATAAGATTCAGATGATTTAGAAAGCAAAGCTACTTCCTGCAGAAAAGCTTCATTTGCCAACCTTTCAGTTTCTTCCAAGTTGCCTTTTATATAAGAAACACAAGCATCGGAAAGAAAGTCTTTATTATCTATTTTCTTCCAAATGCGTTTGACGTTATTAGTCATTCCCCAAATTTTAAAGAAAAGGATGATTTGCAGTATTCCAAATGCAATCATCACTATACCTGTAAATTGTATTAATCCTTCCATGATTTATTATTTTGTTTTTGGTAAGCGATCATAAAGCAAATGAAAATCAAAGTCCATGCTATGAAGATGATAATGGATTGGATGTAATATGTCGGATACAAATAATCGGGGCGATTCATGATGATCATTTGGACAAACGAATAAAGGTGGCATAATAGAATTAGTCCTGATCCTATGCTGCCCAATAAAAAAGCTGTTTTCATAAATATTATTTTTTTGTTATACGATCAATTCTAAGCATTTTTAAGTTTGGAAGTTGTTAGTATTCTAATTTTTCGTAAGTACCAGATTCCTCACCATTTTCAATTTTGAGTTTATTATTTGATATTTTACAGTCCAAATAATATGGTGACTTACCTTTTGGGAATACATCATAGATGTAAATCTTACTATCTTCGACTTTGTATTTGAACGTTTGGAAAGAAATGGGATCTGCATTGCTATAAATTCCAAAAGAGCCTTTGTCATCGTCTCCGAAATTTAAAAACTTATGCGAGCCTTTAATGCCTGTCGACCAATTACCCACGATATTGTTTTCGTTAAGCTCGATCCAGTTATCATCATCTTTACTACAGCTAGTTAAGATCAGAATAGCAAAAAGTGTAAATAAAATGTTTTTCATAATAATAATTTATAAGTTGTTTTGTTTTAGCTTGTTTAGTTGTTTCTTCGATGGCTTTTGGAGTTTTTGAGTAAAAAAGAAAACGCTGATAGCCAAGTTTGCAACTTAATTATCAGCGTTTTCTTTTTCGTCGGGGTAGCGGGATTCGAACCCACGACCCCCTGCTCCCAAAGCAGCATGATAATAAAGGGTATTCAGCTACATATCAGTCAATTATAATGATGTGAGCTAATCATTTCAAAGATAGTTCAAAGAGCGCTATTTTGAGGACCTTATTTTAGATCTTTCTAACTCATAATTCAAGAGGGCAATTTCTTGTTTTTGAGCACTGTTTTCTTGCAGTACTTTCCAGAGCTGTTGCCGGAGAGCAACGATTGTTTTGTCTTTATCTTCCATATATTTATTTGTTGGTTTATCCGGTTATTTTTTGTCGTCCGGCTACTTGCACTTTCTTGTTTTCTTTATTATCTATACAAGGAAAAACAATAGGTATACTAAATCTTATATTTGTAGCTGACTTAGCTTGTCCTTCAATTTTGGTATTACTACCGAATCCCCAAGCACCAAAAGTAACTCCAAAGCCAACTTTTCCACCTTCACCGGACATATTAGCCAATGATACCTCGAATTCAATATTCTGAACACTGTATAATTTTCCTTCTATTTCTACATTGTTCTTACTGTTACTTTTCCGAGGACTTACAATAGCCCCACTGGTTTCAACTCTTTTTTGAGCAGCTGTTATACCATCAACGATTTGGGAAATTGCTTCCTCTACAAACTCCTTGAGTTCTATTACCTTTGGGGTATTCTCTGGTTCCATTTATATTTTAAATTAAAAGTTATGTTTAAAAAGTTACTTTACAATTATCGTATGCGTAAACTACGCAAATATTATATTGATTATACAATGAAACAATCATCTAATTCCATTAATGCATTTTGCTATGAACGAGATGACGGTGGACTAGATAAGGTTGCCATTAGGTATATTGAAAATATATGTAATTATATTGTAAAAGGTATCCAATAGGATGCCTTTTAGTGTATTTTACTTTTTCAATTAACTGGACCTCATGATGTTATATGGTCATTGCTTTTCATAGAATAGCAGTCCGACACGATCTATATGCTCGCCAAAAGGAGTACCTATATTCTTACTGTAATCAACTATATCTACTTTGTATAGTAACCCCAAGTCCTCTATTTGAATATTTATATCCAACAGTTCATTGAAAGATATATTTTCCCCTATAAGGGCCAAATCAATATCTGATCCTTCGGTATAGTTGCCTTTAGCTCTGGAACCAAATATTAATACCTTGTCAATATTGGGATGTTTTTTTAATACATCACTAATATCTTTTATAACTTCATTACTTAGACCAAACATATTATGCGAATAATCCAGTGATTTTACTTCTTTCAGAACCAAGCCGAACAGCTAATTGTTTTAGTAGTATAGAATACTCAGTGTAAATCTTTTCGACTATCTCACTTGCCTTGCCATCATTATAAGTGTGCGAGGTAGCAATCCTAGCTTTTGCCATTCTACGCCAACCGTCATGATCCGTAATCATATTATCTTCAAAAGCCTTCTGAAGAGTACCATTCGGACCTTGCACAAACTCGTAACCTTTATACTTCAATAGGTCTTGAAGGACTTTCCAAGCCAACTCGAAAGTATATTCAAATCTTTGTATAAGACCTTCCATTTCCAGTTCAGTTAACTCATCGGGCTGTCTTTCGGATTCTGTAACCTGTAATACTCTTTTACATGCCTTACAATAACTATCATATCTTTGTAACCAACGTATATCTTGTTCCATAAATCTTTTTTTAGTTACACAATCAATCTGCTAGACTTCTAAATTCATCTTATATAGAGTTGATGAAGTCTACAGCATAACTCATGTCCCGCTTAGTGTACTCCATGTATTCTCTGACAGCTTGGTCTGTATATCCTTTGTTTTTAAGAATCTTCCATTTGCGTAAATGTTGTTTGAAGTCATTGCTGTTTTCATCCACTGTCGGCACCTCTTTTGCAGGAGCCTCGTTATATGGCTTATTGGGTTCTTTTTTCAGTTCTGCTACAATATTTTCATCCTTGGCAACATGGGGCTTATCGTTATCCTTTGAGTTACTTTGCTCCTTTATTGCAGAAGAAAGTTTATCAATGCTTGAAGACAATTCACGACTCCTTTCAGTATATAAGTTTTTCAGTTGCTTTACATCAGCTGCAAGCTGGAGGAACTTCACAATCAAAACAATAAGAATAACCAACTGGATGATTCCAGCCAATAGATATACAAGACCTATAATTCCAAGTGCTTCCATAATTAGCTTTTATTTTGTTTTTATA
The DNA here is from genome assembly GCF_020982715.1 of Bacteroides sp. 1_1_30. Lineage (NCBI taxonomy): Bacteria > Pseudomonadati > Bacteroidota > Bacteroidia > Bacteroidales > Bacteroidaceae > Bacteroides > Bacteroides sp. 1_1_30. Next base: position 12,980 of record NZ_JAJKHN010000070.1, on the reverse strand, counting down.
TTGATTCACATATAAGTGAATGTATTTTTTCGTATGAATCAAATTTTTCAGTATCAAGCTTTATGCCTAATTTCTCTACTCTTTTTATATAGTATTTTACAACTTTCTTGTATTCGGATTTATAATATTCATTCCTTTCTTTATAATCTAAGTTGTCTTTGTCCCCGAACTCGGATATTGTTTTATTGAATAATTCAATTATACTTTTATGAAATGACTCTTTATAAAGATTGAAAGACTGCTGTTTGTCGCCGTCTAAAGCAAATAATTGAGCTTTTAGTAATATGGCATCATCGTTTAGATTTTCTTCTAATTTGCCCTTAATTTTGCTAACGTTATTGGTCATCCCCCAAATCTTAAAGAAAAGAATGATTTGTAGTATTCCGAATACAATCATTACTACACCTGTAAATGTAATTATGTCTTCCATGATTTATTGATTTTTTGTTTGTTAGTCGCTTATTCTTAGTATATTAATCGGATTGTTCTTACAAATTCTCAATATCTTCCTGCTTCTCTATCTTGTCAATAGCTTCAGGAAATTCAATACCATATTTTATATACTTTTTCTTATATTCTTTTTTTAGAGATGAGATTTGCTCTTCAAGAGCTTTCTTTTTACAACCATCAGGATCTGGAATAGAATCGTTATAATACTTCTTGATTCTATAAAACATGTCATTAAATAATAATTCTGCAATTCTATTTTTATCTCCTTTAAGGATTGCTTTTCTTAGCGTCCACTGGTCTGTCCCTCCTATAAATTCACTCCTCAAATCTCTAATATCATTGGTCATACCCCAAATCTTACAAAAGAGAATTATTTGCAATATTCCGAATATTATTGAAATGACTGCTATCAATATCAGTAAGTCTTCCATGTTATTTATTCATTAGTACATTAATTAATCGTTCTTTTTCCTCGAGAAGCTTATCCTTGCCTTCGATAACAGCTTTCAAATGCTTTATTTCTATCATAGCATCTTCAAGTTTATCTTGGCATTCATTAGTTGATATATTACCGTTATTATCTCTACCAACTAAAATATTCTTTGTACCATTTTGCATTACACTAGGTGTTATATCTTCGAAGAATGATGCAGGTGATAAATTTAAAACAGATGAAATGTGTATAAGTAGTTCTGTATCAATATTTTCTTTTTCAAATATTGAATAAGTATAAGGTCTGCTTTTGTTTATCAACTTTGCAAAGTCTGTTACACTTATATTTCTTTTAGCGACTTCTTCTTTGATTTTGTTACCTATATGCATACGAATATTATTAAATTATCTTAATAGATTACACATTTTGTCTTGTTTTTAATTACAGTGTAATGTTTTTAATTACATTTGCACTATAAAGTTAACGCAAAACATTGATAACGCCAAAATAAAAGGGCAACAAAGTTAACAAAATAGATTATTTACTCTAAAAAAGACAAGATATGAAGAATCTAAATGAAGTAATGCGCATCCTAGGCGGAAGTAAACGTTTCGATTTCGAATACAATGAGAACGGATATTCCTGTATTCTAGTAGTTTCAAGTTACCACTCCGGTGAAGAAGTAAGACTCGATCTTTCTAAACTTGATGACGAAATGCTTGAAGCCTTGCAAGTAGAAGATAAAGATAATAAAGAAATGGAGGATTAAGTCATGAAAGTGAGAATCAAGAATGTAATCGGTTCAACTGGTAACGAATGGCTTCTATGGGAGCTAAAAAAGGAAGCAGGAGTAAAAGAAGGAGATATAGTTGAGGGTAAATTCAATCCTAAAAATAAGGCAGTAGACTTTACTAGAGGTACAACAGAATGTGTCGCTTGGCTCGGAGAAACTTGCGAAGAAGTTAAAGACTAAAATAATAAAGCATGCAGGTTTAGTTTTCGATGCAAACCCTTTGAGAATGCGCCTTCCGGTAATGGAGAATCTGAAAGAGGTTACGAGATAGAATGAATCTTTAATCATCTGCGCAACAGCGATACGTTGTCCTTGGCAGGCTTGGTCGCTTTCCAGGGAACTAATTACTATAATATAATAATGTATATGGAAAATCAATTAGAAACTATCAAAGCTAATCTGCCTTACGGATACGAAAAGCAGATTGCGAAGGAAGTAGGATGCTCACAGGGTACAGTGCACAATATCCTCAACAACAAACCTGCTTCCGCTCGTTCAACCTACAAAGCTAAAGTATTGAATGTCGCTGTAAGAATGGCTAATGAAGCTTTGGAAGTCACCAAAGGAATCTCCAGAGCGGCAGCCGAACTAGAGACTTTGCATCATGGAACTGCAAGCTGATTCTGCTCTAACCAAGCGGGAAAATCAAATAGCGGGACTGGCTGCTTGTGGCTTGGCAAAGAAGGAGATTGCAGACAGATTAGGTACTGCCTACGGAACGGTAAATGTCCTGTTAGATAAGGCCTACAAAAAGACGGGGACCAGCAAATTAAACGAACTTGGTGCTTGGTGGATAAATAGAGTTTTTGCTCTAAATATAGACTTCAAGCAATTACAGAAATCATTAATCGCTCTTTCATTTCTTGGAATTATTGCCTTTCAAATTGCATTTGACTGCAACAACGACCTTAACCGGAGTCGGCGGGCAAGAATACGAAGAAATAGGATTGAAGAAGTATATGAACTCTAATCAATATTAATCAGGCAGCATAGCATAGAGATGCAGATGTGTTTCAGTAATTAAAAGCTCAACACCATTCAAAAGTAAAACAAAGAAACAGCCTAATTAGAGATTATGGAAAATTGCTTCGAAATGATGGTCGCACGATGTATTAAGATCGGAACTGTTCAAACGTTGACGATGTTAGGGCTACTTCCCGAAGTAGTAACTATATCACAAGCGGAAGATATATACGGAAAACGCCTGATTACAGAATGGCGCGAAAAAGCCTGGATTAAGTTTTATCCGGCAAATAATAAGGAAAGAGGAAAATATTATGTGAAGCGGTCAGAACTGGAAACAGCTAGCGCAATGATGGATTTGCATAATAAAGTTCCGGACAATATCATCAAACAATTAATGCAGACAGCTGTATGACACAAGTTAAACAAGGATCTTCCTTATTAAAGGAATTACAGGATAAGATAGGAAAGCAGTTGGATGAAAGAGAAAGCGCTATTAAAAATTACAGTCCTTCTCCCATCAAATGTAGTTCATCAAAAACAGATATCAGAAAAGAACCTACGGCTGAAGATATACTCCTAATGGAAGAGTATAGGCGTGGAGTATATCAAGGAGATTAAATCATTAATAATTAAATAATTATGAGTAATAGTATTCAAATCAAAGTGGAGGAGCTTAACGCACTTCCAGCAACGAAAATTGTCGAAAATGAGAAAGTTGAACAGAAGTTTGTCGGCATGTATAACGCTATTTGGGGCACAGAAATGGGTGAACAGATTTATAACCGCGAGAAGTTTCATTTCAATAAATTATTGACTGAAACGCCAGCTTTACAGGAATGTACAAAACTGTCCCTCTTTGGTTGTTTTCTTGATATGGCGGTGAATGGTCTTTCACTTGACCAATCAGGCAGGCCACAGTGTTATTTAATTCCCCGTAACGTTAAGGTAAAGACTCCTAGCGGTGATATGTGGGAAAAGCGAGCAGGACTTACTGTTTCTGCCTACGGTGAAGTATATATGCGACAACGCGCCGGACAGGTCCGCTATGTAGATAATCCTGTAGTAGTATTTGAAGGTGACAAATTCCGCCCTATTATCGGAGTAAATGGTGCTAAATCTATAGAGTACGAAGGAGCTTTCCCGAGAAAATCAGATAAGCCGGTTGCCGTATTTATCCGCATTGTACGCAATGATGGGTCAGTTGATTATTCTTGGATGATGGAATCTGATTGGAAGCGTCTATCAACCTTTTCTGCAAAGCAAAACAAGGGAACTGCAAACTCCCTGTATACCTCTAACGGTGGATTTATTGATACCGGATTCCTTGAAAACAAAATGATTAAACATGCTTTTGATGCATATCCAAAAGTGCGAACGGGCAATTATACATCTATGGAGACACAACAGGAAGAACCTGTTATTGATTACGGGCTAGTAGATGAAGAAAAGGTAAATGAGCCTATTCAATCCGCACCCTCCGTAGATGATACCAAGATTCCTTTCGGAGAAGAAAAGCAACTAGAAGCCCCGGAACCTGTGCAAGTAGCAGTATCCGAGGATGATGAAAACGGAGGCTTCTAAGTATTTATTAACCAATTTAAGAAAATAATTATGCCAACAGAATTAATCAAAATAGACGAAGTAAAAAACATTTTTTCATCATTTCCCGAAATTATGGGAAGGAATACTCTCTCCGTAAAAAAATGTAATGAAGCAGGGCAGGCTCTCCTTGATACAATCGAGGGAGAAGGTATGAATGAAACGATAGATCAGGCTGCAGCTGACTTCTTGAAAAAAGTAAATACTACTCTCAAGAATATGGACGAACGTCGCAAGCCCATCACGCAGATATTCGACAAAGTTCGTTCTTTCTTTACTTCACAAGAAAAAGAAATTGATCCTAAGGATTCTTCTACAATCCCCGGAAAGCTTGTAGCAAAGCGCAATGAGTATGCTAAGTTCAAATATGAAGAAGAGCAGAAGAGAAAGAAAGAAGCCGAGCAAAGAGTATTAATCAATAATGAAAAGGTAAGCTATCAACAAGCAATAGAAAATGGACTTCTTTCTTATTTCAGTTCATATCTATCTTCTAAGGTAACCGAGCTGCAGAATATTTTTTCGGGATTGACTTATGTAAACTTTGATAGAGAAGTAATCGGTATAACTGTTTTCCAAACTGATTACCCGAAAGCTCATTTTGATAAATTCACTGCTGAATATGCTACCTATTATATCAATAAGGAGATAAAAGCAGAGATTCGCAAAAATACATTGCTGGGTAAATATGAGCAATATGCTCAACAGTATAAGGCTAAAATTTCAAGTGTTAAACAAGATCTTATCGACCGTATTCCGTCTAAGCGTAAAGAGTTGGCTGAACTGGAACAGCTTCGCTTGGCAAATGCAGAAGAAGCCGCAAAAGCAGAAGAATTGCGCAAACAACGAGAAGCAGAAGAGGCAGCCAAACAATTACAAGAGTTAAAGAGAAAGGAAGAAGCAGATAGGCAGGAGGTTGCAATGAAAACGCAACAAAGCTCAATCGGTAATCTTTTTGCTGGTGCTGCTGCATCTGTTGCACCTCCACCGACAAACGCTAAGGTAAAAGAAAAGATTGTTGTTCTTCATCAGCAAGGATACCTGGAAATATTTCAGATGTGGTGGATAGGCGAGGGGCAGACTCTTCCTTTTGATGAGTTAGAGAAGATCTTTAAAAAGATGACTACATACTGCGAGAAGAAAGCAAACAGTAAAGATCAGACACATATTGAATCACAATTCATCAGCTACGAAGCAGATGTGAAAGCTAAATAGTTATGTCAAATCCCGATTCATACTATTCACGTTCGGAAGTCAGTAATTCAGATCTGACAGAGCTTAAAAACTATCTTTATCCCCGTGTTCAATACGGGGATAAAGAAAAGGCTTTCAAGTTCGGTACTCTCGTAGATGCTCTTATCACAGAGAATGACCGTGTCCGGTATGACAAGCTGATGGTAGACGATTACTTGTATACGACAGAAGAATTTGAGCTAGGGCTTGAAATGCGTAAGGCGCTCCGGAAAGAGGCGGAGAAAGATCAATTCCTGGCTGTCGTGTTGGCGCAATCTGATACACAGAAGTTCATGGTAAATAAGCAGCAGGAGTTCTATTATGGAAATTTTGCCTACCATCTTGATACACGATGTAAATGGGATTGGTGGTTGTCTGCTTACAATTTTGGAGGTGATTTAAAAACGACTTTTGCAGAGTCACAGGCGCAATTTGATGAAGCTATCGACTTTTTCGACTGGGACCGTTCCCGTGCCTGGTATATGGATATTGCAGGGAGCAATAGAGATTTCATCTACGCAATCTCAAAAAAGAACTGTAAAATCTTCAAGCATTTTATCACCGACCGTAACCACCCTACGTATATCAAGGGGAAAGAGAAATACGAGGACCTTGCTTTTAAATGGTGGCAACTAATGGTTTAAATATATTTTAAGTGAAAACAATATGAACTTACTAATCACTCCAAAAGAACAAATTTTGGCTGAATTACAAAATATTGATTCTTTTCTCAATATCACAATGAGCGAAAATGCTGAAGAAGCCGTACAGCGTGGCAATGACCTGGCTGTATATGTTGCTCGCTCCGGCAAACTGCTTGCAGACTCGAAATACTGGCTTAATGAGACAATGAAGTCCGAGGTCATGCAAACACTCGTCGATACAGCTAAAAATGCGAAAGCGACAGCAACGGCGATAAATGCCCTAATTAGTTCTTTATGCCGGGAGGAGCGATATCTCGTCGATTGGTGCGAACGTTGTAACCGGACAGCAACACATCAATTATCATGGTGTGTAACTGTGATAAGTAAAGCAAAAGAGGAAATGAAAATGGCCGGAATGCATAACAACAAAAAGTAATTATCATGAAAATTTTAAGAAAAATTACAATCGGACTGGCCGTTGTCGGCCTGTTTATAGCATTATCTTTTTCTCAAAGAGAAGATGCAACATCAAGAGAAATAACTACGGCTGCCGTCATGGGAGTTGTATCAACATTTAGTATTATCACTTTATCAACCAAAGAAGATTATGGAACAAGCAAAAAATGAGATTAAAAAGGCGGTCGTTAAGAAAGACCGGCTGAATGTTGTGTATAATGAACGCTTCTCTGAAGCAAACTACACGAATGTAATTAACAAGAGCTGCGATCAGATCATTCACAGCGATTTAAGGGAGGCGTTTATTCGGCTTAGATTGCATCTCGTCGTATTGTGTGAACAGCCAGAGGCTTCTAATATCAACAAGGATAGCTTTTCTTCTCCGGGCTATGCAGAGACACTAGAAAATTATATCATTACAGGTTATGCAAATGACAGCGTCGATGGTGTTTCTGGAATTACTATCATGGGGTCTAAACTTCTTCAGTCCGGTAAAGTTGTTGATCTAAAAATCTTCGTCCCTCTTCTTGATGAACAATACCCTTACTATGAGGAATTAAGTATTGACGCTGCCGCTTGTGATGCGGAAGTTGAAAGTTATCTGTTTGAAGAAAAATGGGGAGTCAGACAGGAACGACTGGATTTCGAAACAGATGAACCGGAAGAAGCCGTTGTAATTGAAGAAGAAAAGCCGAAAGGGAGGGGGCGCAAGAAGCGCTTAGAAACTCCCGCACCTCTTGACGCAACCGCATAAATCACTCTTGGGGGATTAATCTCCCCCATTAAACAACACTCTAAATCATGAATATTGAATTAAAAGGAGATAATTTCGAATTATCATTCAACTATAAGACTTCTATTATAGAACGGGTTCGGCAGATTCCCGGAAGACGTTTTGACGGTGCTAGAAAAGTTTGGATAGTACCTACACGGAGTAGAGTTGATCTTGAAAGAATGATTTATCAGATACAGCAGTTTGAAAATATAAATTGGGTGAGCGGAACTACAAAGAAAGAGGAAGATATTGCTTATGATGTTCCGGAACTTCCAGATCTAACAATTCCGCATAGCTTAAAAATTCAGCCTTATCCCTATCAACTCAAAGGTATTGCCCGGGGATTGGAGCTAAAGCGCTTCATGAACTGCGATGAACCAGGACTCGGAAAGACATTACAAAGTATTGCTACCATCAATCTAGCGAACGCTTTTCCCTGTCTTGTCATTTGCCCATCATCATTGAAAATCAACTGGCAACGGGAATGGGAGAAGTTTACGGATAAAAAAGCAATGGTACTCACAGATAAAGTACGTGATACATGGACCTTCTTTTATCAAACAGGAATGCATCAAGTCTTTATCGTAAACTATGAATCACTAAAGAAATACTTCGTACAACGCATAAAGAAAGCCGAAGGCTGGACGCTGCGCGATGTGGAATTTAGAAACTCAATCAATTTATTCAAGTCTGTTATCATTGATGAAAGCCATCGCTGTAAGTCTGCATCTACTCAACAGGCAAAGTTTTGCAAGGGTATTTGTACAGGTAAAGAATGGGTGATAGAGCTTACAGGAACACCGGTAGTAAATCGGCCTAAAGATTTGATTCCACAGCTGGCAATTCTAAACCGTATGGATGATTTCGGTGGCTACAAACCATTTGTTAACCGGTACTGCTCCGGACAAAGAGAAGCATCGAATTTGAAAGAATTGAACTTCAATTTATGGAAATATTGTATGTTTCGTCGTGAAAAGTCTCTCGTCCTTACAGATCTTCCAGATAAGATACGCCAGGTAAATACATGTGAAATTACTAATCGTAAGGAGTATATGGATGCAGAGCGTGATCTTATTATGTATCTACAGAAATATAAGGATGCCGACGATGAAAAGATTGAAAAGGCTCTGCGAGGGGAAGTCATGGTACGTATCAATATTCTACGGCAGATCTCCGCACGTGGAAAAGTACGCGATGTTATTGAATTTGTGAAAGACTTCCGAGAGAATGGAAAGAAGATAATTCTCTTTTGTTCGCTTCATGAAGTTGTAGATCAACTGAAACGTTACTTTCCCACTGCCGTATCTGTTACCGGTAGAGATTCGCAGGATGAGAAGCAAAGAGCGGTTGATGCCTTTCAGAACAATCCAAAAGCGGATATAATCATTTGCTCGATAAAAGCGGCTGGAGTTGGTTTAACGCTTACTGCATCAAGTAATGTCGCTTTTGTTGAATTCCCTTGGACGTATGCTGATTGTTGTCAGTGCGAAGACCGGGCACACCGTATCGGGCAAAAAGACTCTGTTACCTGTTACTACTTCCTTGGCCGGCGCACTATTGACGAAAAGGTCTATCGCATAATTCAAGAGAAGAAAAACATTGCTAATGCTGTAACTGGTTCTACCGAGGATATTGAAGAAAATATCGTCGATATGGTTGCACGTATCTTTGATACTGATTATGATGATGAATAATTTAAGTCTGCAAAGATATGAATCTAATCAGGCTGAACTGGTGACCAAATGATTTCTCCATTGATATATCTGAAGTGTATTGAGGAACGGTTTGCAACCTTCTCTCCTGAAAAAGAAAATTCTTTATGAAAATTCTCACTTTCATGGTTAATGGTAATAACCAATGTATCATTTGTCGTGACTTTCTCTGTATTGATTTTATAAGATACAGATGTTTCAAGTCTACTTGAAGGGCGGATTGTTCTATTACGATATATTGTTGACATATATTTGTTTTTTGCAAATATAATAATAATAAACTAATAAGCCTTGGGCGGCTTTATAAAACCCAGTATTAGAAAGTATGAATAAACTTGGAATTTTGGCGGCTATCGTATTTGTCGCAATTGTTGTGGGATGTTTTGTTACCATCCCTTATTATAACGTTTGGCAGCAAGAAATGTCTGGAAAGGCTGAATTCGCTAAAGCAGAACAAAACCGTAAAATAAAGATTGAAGAAGCTAAAGCTAATCTGGAAGCTGAAAAACTGAATGCCCAAGCTGAAATCGAACGTGCCAAAGGTGCTGCCGAAGCGATTAAAATTGAAAATGGAAGTATTACTCCTGCATATATCCAATATTTGTGGGTACGTCAACAAAGCAATCTGAATGATAAAACTGTGATATACATACCAACGGAAACAAACCTTCCTGTTTTGGAAGTGTCGAGAAATAAATAATAAATCTGCTATGCGGTAGATTCTTGTTTACCGCATAGTTCAAATCAATTTAGATATGAATAGAATCCAATTGCATAAGTCCATTCAGCACGTTACAACCGCTAATGGCAAATTGAGTGATAAGACAATAAAGTTAATCAATAAAATGGCAAAGAAAGCGTATGGAAGTAAATGATATAATGCAGCATATCGATGAATTGCTGCAAAACTACTCAAATAAAGAGTGTGCGGAGATTTTAAAAGAGGTAGTAAGTGAATGTCAGTCACGCATTGAGAATTGTGATGAAGGTGTTTACACTAATTCATAACAGAATAGAATTGAATGAAACGTCCACAGAGTAATGGATTATTCGAAGTTGCAGGAGGTCAAGAGAAAGAACGTGGCTTCTGCTGCATGAAACTGATAACTTTCCTCTCTGCTAATAATGTAACAGATTGGGATGAATGGCATGGAGCGCATCTTTCTGCTATGTCAGGGAGATGTCCCTATGCTTCGCAGTGCCCAATTCATGAGAGAACGATAGCAGTAGTAGGTAGAAGACCAATACAATTTAGCTTATTTTGAATAATGACTAAAGAAAAGTGCATTTTATGTGGAAGAGAAACGGTATCGGTTATTAAAACTGGTACCGACTTTATGTGTTATAATTGCTATGCAGATCAGCGTAATCCTCCACGTTCAAAAGAAGTACATAATAATGAGGAAGCTTGCATACAAACAGAGTTTTTTAAACTTATTCCTCTATATTTCCCTAATATACCTGACAAACTTATATTTGCCGTTCCGAACGGTGGAAGCCGTCATATACGTGAAGCTGCTAACCTGAAACGTCAAGGAGTAAAGCCTGGTGTTTCTGATGTGATCGTACTTATTCCCAAAAAGGGTTTTGCTTCTCTCTGCATAGAGTTTAAAACGAGGGTAGGGAAACAGTCAGAAGAACAGAAAGAGTTTCAAAAACAAGCGGAATCATGTCGTAATAAGTATGTGGTAGTTCGAAGTGCATCACAGGCAATCGAAGAATTACGAAAATATCTTTCTTAATAGAATTGAAATTTGTAATACTGAAATTCCACAGATTGAAATAGCTTTTATATGATAGGGGAGAGGGCATCTATTTTTTATATCTTTGCTCTAAAATTACAAGTATGACATTTGAAGAAGCAGTATCATTAGTTGATAGGATAAAAGAGCAAGTTATCGGTGTACCTGTTAAAGGTAGGCTCATTGAATCTCTATTCATCGGACCTACCAACTGGGATGAAATGCATATCTTTATGAATATCTGCCTGCAGAAAGGAGAAGATGAGGCTATTAGCGAGTTTCTCGGGAAGAGTTTCTCTGTATATGGTAAATCTGTTACCTATATTAACCTGGATCTTCCTAAGTGGGATGTAACAGTACTAGATGATTGGGAAAAAACTATTTATAATTAAAAACGAGTATCTGTGGTGAGCAAACTCTGCGTTTCCTTGTTTATAAAAAATATCTAGGGTATGAAAAAAGAACTAGAAAATGAGATTAAGCGGTTGCTAATGAAGTAACCGCCTAATTATTTAAATCGTTATCTCCTATTTGCACTATTGGCAGAAGAAATAGCTGAAATCATATTCTTGTTAAATATATCTTGGCATTCAAATATCCGGTTTCTTGTTGATGGTGAAAATACAATATTGTCGGAATCGTATTGATTGTTAATCTCTTCAGTGCCAGTTACTAGAGTTTGTGTCCTTGTAAGAAAGGCATTTACATTAACATCAGTTCTTAGTTGTTTGTTTATACTACGTTCAATATCAGATAATTTCATACTCAATTGTTTAAAAGTCTCTTTTATCATTATGGAATTACTTTTCCCTAAGGCTATCACCTTACATAAATCATTATATTCATCTTTAATAGTTTTTAATTCATTTATATAAAAATCTTTTAATGCTCTATCATCATTCATTTTTTTAGGTACAACAGCAGCTAATATCCAGGCTATTACACAACCTGTTATTATATCAACAATGATTGATACCCAATCAGCCCAATTAACCGATGACATTATACAACAGACGATGAAATCCATATTTTTTGCTCAAGTTGTCCATTTACTAATCTAAACCAGGCTTTATGGTCATTTTGCGATGTTTTTTTGGGAGTATCATTCTTTATCCTTCGTTCTTCCCATTCAGGAATAATACTCTTAAAAATTAGTTCTTTCCAAACAGGCTCCTCCTTAGATATAATTTCCAAATATTCATTTACTTTTTGACTTGAAAAGTCAAAAACTAGATTTCCGATAGCTTCATCCCAAAAAGATGACATATACCCATCAGTACCATCCAAATTCAATTGAAGCTTTTGCTTGCTTTTTATTGCATCAGCAAATTTAGAATTTAGAATTTTGTGATAGAATTCTTCTCCAGAAGCTTTGCCCTGTTTACAGTATCTTGGCCCTGGTGATTCATTAAAATCAGATAAAATACTTATTGTCATATATTTGTTAATTTAAATTATCGAATTTGTTAATACAATCAATGTTAACAACCCAAGAAAATAACACGCCTGGAAAAGGTTTGTTCAATATTTTATTATTTGTTTGATTTTCAAAATCTAAATATACGTTATTTGTAATAACCTTTAATTTACTAATATATCCATTATTAAACTTATCCAAAATGCAAGGCAATCCTCTATTTCTGTTTATTTCTTCTGTGGAAGAACCGTATTTTCTTTGAAAAGCACTAAATACAATATCACAATCATTCTTATTAAGAATAACCTTTTCGATTTCTCTTTTAAACTTTTTCTTTAAGGTTTTAAGAATTCCTTGACCAGTATCTGTCATTGTGAAAGTGACAGTATTATTATCATTTTGATGAACACTTAATAACCAATTTTTTGCATGAGAAGTATAAGCATGTTCAACTGAGTTTGAACAGATCTCCATAGCAACAGTATATGCAGGTTGGTATCTACGAGGTGTGGATAGTAGAAACTCCATAGACTTCTTTATGGCCATAGATATATTTTTATTACCAGTTGTATTTTTCCCAGCTTTTACAATCAAATTGGGAGAATTTATTTGGTAAGGTAGCCCATCCTCGTTTTTCATATAATTCAAAAATCCTGATTCGATAAATACTTTTTTACATTTTTCATCTAATGGCACATCACCTTGTACTCTAATTTGATAAAGTGCTAAATGATTTACGACACAAAGTAACATACAAATAGCA
>NZ_JAJKHN010000006.1:0-102030 GCF_020982715.1 Bacteroides sp. 1_1_30 | reverse complement strand
ATTACCCCCGTTTTGGCCGTCAAACCGTTTTTTGGGGGGAATGCTTAAAGATACAAAAAAGGCAACTAACTCGCAATGAATTAGTTGCCTTAAATTTTATTATTTTAGGAATATCCCTACTTATCTTTAAAGAATTGAATTATTTTAAGACAGTTTCTAACTGTTATTCATTCAAGAACAATAATAGAAACCAAATTTCTTTATAATCCCAGTTCAGCCGAAATCTCCAACATCCGCTGAATCGGCTTCACTGCCTTCTTAGCCACCTCCGGATCTACCGTTATTTCCGGTGCTTCATTCTTCAGACACTCATAGAGCTTCTCTAACGTATTTAACCGCATGAAGCTACACTCGTTACATCCGCACGTACTATCGTTCGGAGGAGCAGGGATAAACGTTGTCTGCGGACACTTCTTCTGCATCTCATGCAGGATACCTGATTCGGTAGCCACAATATACGTGTTTTCCGGGTGGTTCACGGCATACTTCAACAAAGCAGCTGTAGATCCTACCACATCAGCCAGTTTCAATACTGTACTCTTACATTCGGGATGTGCCAAGACCAACGCTTCGGGATGCTGCGCTTTCAATTCCATAATCTTTTCAACAGAGAACTGTTCATGCACATGACAAGCTCCGTCCCAAAGAAGCATATTCCTGTTCGTAACAGAGTTGATATAATTACCCAAATTCCTATCCGGACCAAAGATTATTTTCTCATCTTTGGGGAAGCTTTCCACGATCTGTTTCGCATTGGTGGAAGTCACCACCACATCTGTCACTGCTTTCACGGCAGCTGTCGTGTTGACGTACGAAATAACGGTGTATCCCGGGTGCTCTTTGACAAACTGTGCAAACTGATCCGCCGGACAACTGTCCGCCAACGAACAACCTGCCATCATGTCGGGCACCAGCACTTTCTTGTCCGGACAAAGCACCTTTGCCGTTTCCCCCATAAAGTGAACGCCACACATCACAATAATGTCCGCTTCCGTCTTGGCTGCCCATTGAGCCAATGCCAAACTGTCGCCAACGTAATCAGCGATATCCTGTATCTCACCCTTCTGGTAGTAGTGACCCAGAATGATTGCATTCTTTTCTTTCTTTAACTCGTTAATAGCCTTTATGAGTTCATTCATAATAATATTCTTATTTCTTTCCTTTTAAAAAAATCCTTTGTTAGTGATGATAGCCTGTTAATAATGTTAGCAAATAAATACGATTTTTCTTGCCGGATAAGTTATTAGTCCATACTTCTGCTTTATGAGTCGGTTATGAACTGATATAAAGGGCAAGATATCCTATCCTACTTGCTTCATTATCAATGAAAGCATCGTTAAATGCCGTCAAATGGAAGTTTGCTATTAACTCCCTGTTGATAAAGTGCAAAGTTAAAAACTTTATGGATATAAACAGGCAGATAAGTGCTGAAAAATATGTTTATGTCTGTGTAGAAAGTTTTGGGTTAGTTTTTTGGAATGTTCATAATGAAGGCCTCTTATATCTTCTTTTGAATAATGCAAGAATTATTTTTCAAAATCTTTGCCGATAGTTTTGACAGGTTTTAAACCGTTATCAACACCTTGTTAACTGAAAAGAATTACCTTTGTGGACAAGAACATAATAAAAGAAAAGACGTATGCGTAAACTGAAAATAACAGAGCTGAACCGTATTAGTGCCGAAGAGTTTAAACAGGTTGAAAAACTGCCTTTGGTGGTAGTGCTGGACGATATTCGTAGTTTGCACAATATAGGTTCTGTGTTCCGTACTTCGGATGCTTTCCGTATTGAATGTATCTATCTGTGTGGTATAACAGCTACCCCACCGCACCCTGAAATGCATAAGACTGCGCTGGGTGCAGAGTTCACTGTCGACTGGAAGTATGTTAATAACGCTGTTGATGTTGTTGATAACCTCAAAAACGAAGGGTATATCGTTTATTCTGTAGAACAGGCGGAAGGAAGCATCATGCTTGATGAACTCCAGCTGGATAAAACCAAGAAGTACGCTATCGTTATGGGAAACGAAGTGAAAGGGGTACAGCAGGAGGTTATTAACCATTCGGATGGCTGTATAGAGATTCCTCAATATGGTACAAAACATTCGTTGAATGTTTCCGTAACTACCGGTATTGTGATTTGGGATTTGTTCAAAAAGTTACACTAATAGTCATAATACAGGATTGGTTAATAAGTTGTTTATAACGAGTTAATAGCTTAGTTAATTCATTTATAATCAATAACTATGTTCTGTTTATAACTATATGGATCCATGTTGATTCTATGGGTGTTGGGTAGTTATTATTATAGTTGTTGATAGTTCGTTTTCAGGCTGTTAATACTTGAGTTGTCAGGTATTAACAGCCTATATGATACGTATTAATAACTGGGAACTCAAGTATTAACTTCTGAGAAACCGGAAATTAATACCTTGCAGGAAGCTTATTAATTCTTGAAATGATAACTAGTATGGTTGAGTAGTGATCAATTAGTTTATAAAGTTGATAAACTTATAAGCTGATTGATTTTAGATCTGTCCGTTCTCCACCATCAACACTACACGTTCCGTTAGTTTGTCTTCACCTTGCGGATCATATTCTTTTTTTAAACTGGCTCCGAACAATGCAGCAAAAGTCTGATAGAATCCCGCTTTGAAAGGTCCCATAAATGCTTTTACCAGTTCATAACTGGTAGAATTGCTTTGGCGGTCTATTAATTTAATCAACAGTTTCCCCTGTGCAAACGATAGTTTTTTCATTCGGGGAGTATATTGATCTTTCAATCCTTTTTCAACCCGTTTGATATGTTTTTGGCGGGCTTTCTCATTGGGCAAAGTCTGAAGATATTCGTAAGTTTCAATGATGGCCTGGTTAATTTCTCTGGAGATAGGATATACCTTTTTCACATTGCGAATCAGTCGGTAATATTCCTGACGTTCCTTTTCATTTTTGAATTTCAACGGACGGAAAATATACACAGTTCTTAACTGGACACATGGAATGGTATCTCCATTGTAGATACACATCGGAACCAAATATCCATTGATGCTTTGTTTATCTTGAGCTTGCAGGCGCAACGAACAACAAACAATAGCAAACAGCGTCATTACTACTATGTTAAGCCTTCTTTTCACGATACAAAAATAGAATTAAAATTTTATTATTCAGACATTTCTCTTCGATGTTAACCTATTTAAAGTATCTTTGCGGCCTTATCTGTTAAAAAGCAGGAAGAATAAACCATTTTATTGATGAAAACTATTCAACTTTTACGGTTGATAAGTATTATAAACAGCCTGTTAATAATTCCTGCTTGTAGTGCTCAAAACCCTTCCGAAAGTCTTTTAGAAGATGTTCTTGAAGATTTATCTGTTAATAACGGAACTGATAACTCTGTTAATACTCCTAATTGGGAAAATGAATTGGAAGAACTTTCCAATCGTATGCAGGAACCAGTTAATTTGAATGTTGCTACCCGTGAACAACTCGAACAGTTTCCTTTCCTTAGTGATATTCAGATTGAACATCTGCTGGCCTACATCTATATACACGGACAGATGAAAACCATCTATGAACTTCAACTGGTAGAAGAGATAGATAGGCAAACAATCCAGTATTTACTACCTTTTGTCTGTATAAAAGCTATTAACAATGAACCTGCTTTTCGGTGGAAAAGTCTGTTGAAAAGCGCAGCAAAGTATGGAAAGAATGAGCTGTTAACTCGCTTTGATATACCATTTTATAGGCGAAAAGGTTATGAACATACCTATTTAGGACCTTCTGTTTATAACTCTGTGAAATACAGTTTCCGATACAGTGACCGACTCTATGCAGGAGTCGTTGCTGAAAAAGATGCCGGAGAACCTTTTGGAGCTTTACACAATCGCTACGGCTACGATTATTATTCCTTTTATCTGTTATTAAAAAATTGTGGACGATTAAAAGCATTAGCTGTTGGTAACTATCGGCTTAGTTTCGGACAAGGATTAGTGATTAGCACTGATTATCTGATGGGAAAAACAATCTACGCCTCTTCTTTCAACAGCCGTAGTAGCGGGATAAAGAAACATTCTTCTACCGACGAATACAACTATTTCCGAGGAGTAGCTGCCACTGTTTCTTTAGCAAAAGATTGGGATCTTTCCGGTTTCTATTCACACCGTTCATTAGATGGAGTAATCACTGACGGAGAAATCACCTCTATCTATAAAACCGGACTGCACCGAAGTCAAAAAGAAGCGGATAAAAAGAACCTATTCACCATGCAATTAACAGGTGGACACGTGAGTTATCAACACAACCGTATTCGACTGGGTATCACCGGTATTTACTACCTTTTCAACCGACCATACGAACCGGAATTAACAGGCTATTCCAAATACAATCTTCATGGAAACAACTTCTATAATCTGGGGATTGATTATGCTTACCGCTGGCATCGTTTTTCTTTTCAAGGAGAGACGGCCATCGGAAAACAAGGTTGGGCCTCTTTGAACCGTTTGCAATATTCACCGGTTCAAAACACTCAAATCATGTTGATACACCGGTTTTATTCTTATAACTATTGGGCCATGTTTGCCCATTCTTTTGGTGAAGGAAGTACGACACAAAATGAACAGGGATATTATATCGGCATGGAGACTTCTCCTTTTGCCTATTGGAAATTCTTCGCCTCATTCGATTTATTTTCTTTTCCGTGGAAAAAATACAGAGTAAATAAACCCTCTCGCGGAACAGACGGATTGCTTCAAGCCACTTTCACTCCACGCAGCTATCTATCCATGTATCTGAAGTACCGCTATAAACGCAAAGAACGGGATTGGACAGGTAGTAAAGGATCACTAACACTTCCTATTTTTCACCATCAACTTCGTTATCGTTTGAACTATTCTTTAGGAGATGTGTTAAGCAGTCGTACAACTTTAGATTATAATCATTTTCATTCTCAGGACAGAGCTGCTAATATAGGATATCAGGTTACACAAATGATATCCTCCCAACTGCCTTGGGCCAGGCTGTTTGCTGACGTTCAGGGCAGTTACTTTTTTACAGAGGATTATGATTCGCGCGTATATGCTTCGGAAAGCGGATTGCTTTATACGTTCTACACACCGTCCTTCCAAGGTCGTGGATTTCGCTGTAGCGTCCGTCTCAGATATGAACTGAATAAGCACTGGTTGTTCATAACCAAGTTTGGCGAAACAGTCTATTTAGATCGGAATGAGATCGGTTCGGGCAATGATTTGATCTGTGGAAATAAAAAAGCAGATGTGCAAATGCAACTGCGTATTAAGTTTTAATGTATATTTGTCTGCCAAAAATAATAGAAGAATACGATATTAAATGGATGACAGGGCTACTTTTGACAAAATGTTTAATGAATGGTATGCACAGTTTGTATATTTTGCATATTATTTTATAAATGACGCTGAGGTATGCAGAGATATCGTAAGTGATGCTTTTGAGTATTTGTGGCGTAATTATGAAAAGATAGAAGAGGCGACGGCTAAAACTTATCTTTATACAATCATTCGTACACGTTGCATTGACTATCTTCGCAAGCAAAATATCCATGAAGAATATGTAGAGTTTACTTCGCAATTAACTGATAAAATGATAGAAAGCGATTCGCAACATTCTGATTCTCGTGTTTTGCGTATTCGTAAAGCTATGGAAAAGTTGACTCCTTATAATTATCATATATTGGAAGCATGCTATATTCATAATAAGAAATATAAAGAAGTGGCCGAAGAATTGAATGTAAGTGTTGCGGCTATTCATAAGAATATAGTAAAGGCTTTGCGTATTCTTCGCGAAGAATTGGGTCAAGAGGGTAACCGGAATAGACTTTAAAACGTAAATATATATATTGAATACATTATTTATGGATGAAAAGAATATAAATATAAGTAAGTCGGAAGAAGAACTCCTGGAAATTATGGAGAATCGTTCTCATATAACTACTGATCAATTGCATAATTTGAAAGAAGATGAGGAGTGCTTGCAGGCATATTCTGATTTGGCAGAAATTGTGATAGAAATGCAGAAAAAACAAAATATGCTGGCAATTGATGTCCGGAATGAATTGGCAGATTTTCATAATAAACATTCTAAAAACGATCGAAGAAAAAATACGCGGATACTGTTGTGGGCCAGTGCCACGGGTGTAGCGGCGACTGTTGTCATAATTTTAGTTTTGCGTGCAATGATGATTTCGTCGCAACCGGAAATCATTCAAGTGTTTCAAGCCAATCATGTTGCCCAAGAAGTCACTTTACAAGTGAATGATGAGAAGGAAATAAAACCACTAAAAGAAGTGGTAGAATCTCTTTCGTCTTCCTCTACTGCACAGTTGTCTTCTAAAGAAATAGATTATAGTCGTGCTCTTCTTCAGACAGAAACCAAGGAAGTAGGAAAGCAGAAAGTACAGATACATAGATTAAGTATTCCTAGGGGAGAGACATTCAAAGTCGTTTTATCTGATGGGACTGAAGTTTTCTTGAATTCGGATAGTCGTCTGGCTTACCCTACGGTTTTTAAAGGAAAAGAAAGAGTCGTCTCTTTGGAAGGTGAAGCTTATTTTAAAGTTACTAAAGATGCAAAACATCCTTTTATTGTGAAAAGTGGAAATCTACAGGTTCGCGTATTAGGAACGGAATTTAATGTGCGTAGCTACTCTCCTATTGATGTCCGTGTTACGCTCATTACAGGAAAAGTGGCTGTTAGCGATACTTGTGGAATTCATAGTGTTGAAATGATGCCGGGACAAAGTGCACAGCTTTCTTCTGACGGAACGTTTGCTGTGAACGAGGTGGACATTGAATCATTTTTATATTGGAAGGAAGGATTTTTCTATTTTGACGATGTTGCCCTGGTTGACATGATGAAAGAAATAGGGCGTTGGTATAATATAGATATTGAGTTCCGCAATAGCAAAATTATGGATCTTCGTATGCATTTCTTTGCAAATCGTCACCAAGACATCTTTCACTTGATTGAATTATTGAATCGAATGGAGAGGATACATGCTCATTTTGAAACAGGAAAACTAATTATTGAATAAAAAACGAGCAAAAAGTCATAAATCTGAATAGAAATATATATTTCTGAAAAATAAATTCTTTTAAGGGTAACCATTCTTTTTTAAACTTCGTATATAATTAAAAGAATGAAATATTATTTAACTATTCGGGCTTATGAAAAAGAATCAAGCACAAAAGTTCATTGTCTTGTTCTTGTTTTTCCTTTTTGCCTATTCATGGCGTGTTGAAGCGCAAACAGGTAAGGAAAAGCAAATAACAATGGAGTTTAAAAATGAAGGATTACCCTCTATTTTTAAACGTTTTGAAAAAGTATCGGGATATAAAGTTCTTTTTATCTACGATGAAATCAGTTCTTATACTTCTACCGGAAAAGTAGAAAAAGCTACAGTCGATGAAGCATTGAAAGTGATTATCGGGAAAAATCCGTTGAAATACCACATTGACGGACAATTCATCAATATCACAAAAGAGGATTCTAAAAAGTTTTTTTCACAAGTAAAAGGAAAAGTTTTTTCCGAGGAAGACGGACTTCCTGTTATCGGTGCCACTATTATCGTAGAAGATGCCAATAATATTAGGGCTATCACGGACAATAATGGTAATTTTCAGCTTTCTAATGTTTCGAAAGATAGTCGGGTTAGAATATCGTATGTAGGTTTGGAGACTCAGTTCTTGAATCCTTCATCCTATATGTCGGTAGTGATGAAGTCTGATACAAAAGCACTCGATGAAGTGGTGGTGACAGGTATGTTTAATAGAAAGAAAGAGGGATTCACTGGTTCTGCTGTTACTATCAAGGGTGAAGAACTGAAAAAGTATAGTACGAATAATGTGGCTAAAGCGATAGCTGCTGTCGCTCCCGGGCTTCGTATCATGGATAATATCAATATGGGGTCTAATCCGAATAATCTGCCTGATATGCGTATGCGTGGCGGTGCAAATATGGATTTGAATGCACAGGCTACGGTAGATTTAAATTCTGCCAGTAATGATGTGCTGGCAGTTCAGGGCGAATATGAGACCTATGCCAATCAACCGCTGCTTATCATGGACGGATTTGAAATCAGTATACAGACACTTGCTGATATGGATCCCGACCGTGTTGCTTCCATCGTTGTGTTGAAAGATGCGGCAGCTACGGCTATTTATGGTTCGCGTGCGGCAAATGGAGTAATTGTTATCGAAAGCAAGACTCCCAAACCGGGACGGATTTGGGTGACTTATGGTGGGGAACTTCGTATTGAAGCTCCGGATATGACCGGGTATAACTTGATGAATGCAAGAGAGAAGATAGATGCAGAGTTGCAAAGCGGACTTTATACATACGGCGGCGAAACAGTTGAAAAATGGCAGCTCTATCAATCTAAATTGCGTGAAGTGCTGGCAGGAGTAAATACTTATTGGCTGGACAAGCCTTTGCAAACAGCTTTCCAACAACGACATACAGTTACGCTGGAAGGTGGTGATGAAGCCTTACGCTATCGGATGTATGTCGGATATAATAGTTCTCCGGGTGTGATGAAAGACAGCAAACGTGATGTACTGACCGGTTCACTTGATTTTCAGTATCGTCTGAAAAAGGTGTTGTTAAAGAATAGTATTACGTTGGATAATTCGGTGGCTAATGAGTCTCCGTGGGGAAGTTTTAGTGAATATACCCGCTTGAATCCTTATCTGCGTCCGTATGGAGAGAACGGAGAAATACAAAAACGGCTTGATAATTTCGAAGGAGTGGGTGGTGAGTCGAGCTACCTGAATCCGATGTATAATACAACATTCAACAGTAAAGACCAAAGTAAAAACTTTACAGTACGTGAACTTTTCAAGGTGGAATATAATCCTACTAATGAATTACGGTTTGAAGGAGCTTTTAATCTGTCCAAGAGCGTAGGACATCGTGATATTTTTCGTCCTGCACAACATACGCTTTTTGATAATGTGACTGATCCTACCTTAAGAGGTGATTATCGCAGAAGTCAGAGTGAAGCTGTCAATTGGGGCATAGATTTAACAGGAAGCTGGAATAAGCAACTGGAAGATCACTACCTGACTGCTAATGCACGTATGAGTGTATTGGAGAATAATTCGGAGACTTATGGAAACTATGTGACTGGTTTCCCGAATGATAATATGGATAACTTGTTGTTTGGTAAGAAATATAATGAGAAGGTGACAGGAGATGAGAGGACAACGCGCTCCATTGGTTGGGTAGCTGCTGGAGGCTATTCTTATAAATATAAGTATTCGTTCGACTTTAATATACGCTTGGACGGTTCATCACAGTTTGGAAAAAATAACCGTTGGGCTCCTTTCTGGTCAACCGGATTACGTTGGGATTTGAAAAAAGAGAACTTTTTGAAAGATGTATCTTTTATTTCCGATTTCATTTTGAGGGGTACATACGGTACGACCGGTTCCCAAGGTTTTGATCCTTATCAGGCACATGGTTATTATACATATTCCAATTTGCTGCTTCCTTATTACTCATCGGATGCAACAGGTTCGGAAATCTTGGCTATGCATAATGAAAGTTTAAAATGGCAGACTACAAAAAGTACTAATCTTGCCTTGGAACTTGGTTTTTTCGATCAGCGTTTTACTGCACGTGTGGAATATTATCGGAAAATAACAGATAATATGGTTGCCAATATAAGTCTTGCTCCTTCTCTTGGTTTCAGCAGTTATCCGGAAAATCTGGGAAAGATAGAGAATAAGGGCTGGGAAATTTCTCTCTCGGCTATTCCTTATAAAAACACTGCCGAACAAGCTTATTGGACAATTACAGTAAACGGTTCTCATAATACTGACAAACTATTGAAAATATCGGAAGCGATGAAATACAGAAATGATAAAAGTGCGTCAGATTTAAAAGATACGCCGTTGCCACGTTATGAAGAAGGTGAATCTCTTTCCCGTATCTGGGTAGTACGTTCATTAGGTATTGATCCGGCTTCCGGAGATGAAATATTGTTGAAACGTAACGGAGAGATGACGAGTGCCGTTAACTGGAGTGCGAATGATGTAGTACCTATTGGTAATACAGAACCTAAATGGCAAGGATATATTAATTCTTCCTTTACATACAGAGGTTGGGGAGCAGACGTCAGCTTCAGGTATCAGTTTGGCGGTCAGGTATATAATCAGACTTTGCTTGACAAGGTGGAAAATGCTAATTTGAAATATAATGTAGATCGACGGGTAACTCAGCTACGTTGGGCGAAACCGGGTGATAAGGCACAGTTCCGTATTCTTAATCCTAACGGTTTGGAAACGAAAGCCACTTCCCGGTTTATAATGGATGAAAATATATTCCAGGGAAGTTCGTTGTCTGTTTACTATCGTATGGATCGTACTAATACAAAATTTATTAGTCATTGGGGATTGAGTTCCGCTAAAGTGACGTTTAATATGGAAGACTTTTTCTATTGGTCTACAGTGAAACGCGAAAGAGGTTTGTACTATCCGTATTCCCGTCAGTTTACATTTGCTCTGAATGTTGCTTTCTAATTAAAAACATATTTGTATGAAACAGATAATATATATACTATTAACAACAACAATGCTGGGACTTATGTCTTGCAGCGACTGGTTGGATGTATCTCCGAAGACTTCTATTCCTACCGACAAGCAATTTGAGTCGGAATCAGGATTTAAGGATGCGCTTACAGGTATTTATTTGAAGTTGGGAACCACGACATTATATGCTGGAGACTTGACTTATGCTTATTTGGATGAGTTGGCAGGATTATATTCCGATTATCCGGGGTATAATACAAATGCTGTTTTCGACCAAAGTATCGTATTCGATTATGAGAACATATTTTTGAGTAAGAAGAATGGGATTTACTCAACGATGTATAACATCATAGCCAATATTAATAACTTCTTGGAGTACGTAGACAAAAATAAAGATGTTTTAGTTACCGAACGATATTATGAAACTATGAAGGGAGAAGCACTCGGGCTTCGCGCTTTTCTTCACTTTGATTTGTTGCGTATGTTCGGTCCTGTTTATAAAGAACATCCTGCATCCAAAGCTATACCTTACCGTACTGCTTTTGATAAGGATGCCACTCCTGTTTTACCAGCCAGCGAAGTGGTTGACGCTATTCTCAAAGATTTGAATGATGCTGAAAAATTACTGAAAGAGAGTGATCCTCTTGATTTTTTTACCGATCAGACGGATGAAGATTTTATAGATAAAAATCATTTTCTTGTCAATCGTGAGTTTCGTATGAATTTATATGCGGTGAAAGCTATGCTGGCTCGTGTATATTGTTACAAAGGTGATGCGGAAAGTAAAGGATTGGCTACAGAGTACGCTAAACAAGTGATTGCTGCCTCTAAGTATTTTACATTGTACAAATCGCAGACTGCTTCCAATTACAATTCCATACGCTACGCAGAGCAAATCTTTGGAATAACAGTCAATGAATTCTCCAATTTGCTTATTGGAAATTATATGGATATGGAGAATACCAATACTCAGCAACATTTCTATCTGGATGGAGATAAATTTAAATTCTTCTATGAAACTGCCGATGCAGGGAATACTGACTGGAGAAAAAATACGGAAATGTTTGAGGTTATTAATGGGGCAAGTCGGACAGATGTTTTTTGTAGAAAATATAATCAGAAACCTTTGAATGGCGGATATGCTTATTCCGGTGCTGACGCTATCCCTTTGATACGCTTACCCGAAATGTATTATATTGTAGCAGAATGTGTTCCTTCTGCATCGGAAAGTGCTGACGCGTTAAATACCGTACGTTTTGCACGTGGTATCTCTTATAGTGATGAAATACCGACTACCGGATATGATGACCTTGATAATACTTCGGAAGAAGACAAAAACCAGACTAAACGTATTAATGAGATAATGAAAGAATATAGAAAAGAATATTTCGCGGAAGGTCAACTTTTCTATTTCTTGAAAGCGCATAATTATAGCACTTATTATGGTTGTGGGATTGAAACGATGACTGAAGCCCATTATCAGATGACGTTGCCGGATGACGAGTATATTTTTGGAAACAACTCTAAATGATGAAGCATTATGAAACGTATTATATATTTTGTTTTAGCTATTCTTGTTTGCGGCATTTATGTAGGATGCAGTGAAAACGAGATAGACTTATATGACCAGACACCTCGTATCAATTTCTATGGTAGCACTACGCATGTCCGTACTTTGGTTGATACGGATTATGTGAAGAAAGAACCTTATGCTGTAGACAGTTTCGAGGTAAGAATACAAGGAGATTTTTTGAAAGAGAATCGTGATTTCTGTGTGAAAGTAACTCCGAATAATGATTATCAGAATTCAGTGGATGTATTATTGGAAAGCAAGTATACATATACTGACCTTGATACAGTTTGCCAGATATTCTATTATAAAATAAATCGTCCGAAAGTACAGGCAGGTAGAAATATCTATGGTTGTTATCTGGAGTTTGATTTGAATAACCCTCTTCATCAGTTTGATAAAGGTCTGGTAGAAAAGAATCAAATCGTTTTAAATGTCAGATGGGAGTTGAAACCGACCGAATGGAGTGATTATGTGGGATTTGGCAGTTATAGCGATGCTAAATATATGTTTATTATGGATGTATGTCAACGTGTATGGGATGATTTGGAAGATGAAGATATTGATGTAATCAAGCAAGCTTATAGAGAATATAAGGAGGAGGGAAATCCACCGATTTTAGGTGAAGAGGGTGATGAAATAGAATATGAATAAGATTAAAAAGAAACGTTATGAGGAAATATATCATCTGTATAGTAAGTTTTATCGGAGCGGCTTTATTGCAAACAGGCTGTTACGATGACAAGGGAGATTACGATTATCATGATGTAAATACGATGGATATCGTAATACCTGAAACGAAGGTACGTATGCCTAAAGAGGAAGCAGTCGAAGTTTCAATTATACCCGAGATTTCTCAGACTTTGGAGCAAAATGAGAAAAACCTTGTATTTCAATGGAAGAAAACAATCGAAGGAAAGAAAGCGGGGTCGGACAGACTTAGTGATTATAAAGATTATTCCGTAGGCAAAGAATGTAAAGTAACAGTCGAGCCTTATGAATCCGAAAATATAGGTTTGATGTTGGTCATTACGGATAAAAAGAATGGAACAACCTGGTATCAGATAGGTGAAGTTGCAATTATTCGTCCTTTAAATCCTTGCTGGTTTGTATTGCAGGAAAAAGAAGGAAAGGGAGTATTAGGAGCGATAGAGGGTACTCCGGAAGGATATTATGTTTATCCGGATGTCTTTAAATCAGAACTGAATCAGTCATTTCCGTTAGAAGGAAAACCTTTGGCGGTAAGTGCAAGAAAAAACTATGGGGATTCGTTTTTAAGTAGTATGCTGGGTTTTTTTGGTTTTAAAGTAAGTCCGGCGTTAATGGTGGTAACCGATCGGGACTTGGCCTTGTTGACTCCAAGTACTTTAATAACGAGATATCCATCGAATAAAATACTTTTTGAACCGACTGGAAAAGGGGAACCGTTGAATATCGAGCTCTATAAGATGAGTACTCATGGTGAATTGTTTGTGAATAGTGGAAAAGCATATTGTGCTCCTATGGATGGATTTTGTGTACCATTCTCAGTAAAAAAGGAAAGTGAGTTTCCCGCCATTTCCGCTTATGGTTCGTATGGAGGAGGCTATTTGTTTTTTGATTCTGAAAATCATCGTTTTCTTGCTTCCTCTATTCTGGGTTTTAGCGATTATATGGTACCGAATTCGGCTACTCAAGATATACGTAATTATGGAACTAAATGGACTGATCAGAAACCTGTCAGGACATATTTAATGTCGTCTGATGAATCAAATGTCTTTGATCCAAATAAGATTGATCCGTCTTTAGAAGTGCATGACATTGTTACGGGAGGAAACGGGGGAAATTTTGCTTATGCAATTGCTGCTCCCCATAACGGAAAAGAGCTGACTGTGTTTAAATTCAGTGCGCAAGATGAAGATCCGATTTGTGCTGCCCGGTATACGATTGCTTTACCGTCCGAAGTAAATGTAGAAACAGCAAAATTTGCAGCTTCTTACGCGTATACGGCAAACCTTATATTTATGACATCGGGTAATAAATTATATCGCATTGATCTTGGTCGCGGAAGGGCAATTGAACTTTATACTTATGAAACTGATCCGTCAGCACAGATAGTTAGTTTTAAATTTAAGGACCCTGAAAGTGTGAGAGAGGAAGATGACGATGAGGAAATAGGCGAATATAAGGAGAAACTAGGTATGTCTCTCGGGTTGGGTATCAATACTGCTGACAAAGGTGTAGTTGTCGAATTGCAATTGACAGTGGCGGGCGATGTAGCTCGTGAAGAAAACAGCATTTGTGTTTACGAAGATCCCGATCAGCCTATTGGGAAGATTGTTGATATTAGCTATAATTATGAATAGTATAAACCGGTCTTTATGCTAAAAGGAATTATCGGTGCAGTATTTCTTGCTGTTGTCTGTACTTGTCTGTACGGGCAACAGCAAAGTATTACAACTTTTATTAAAGAAGAAGCACCAGTGGAAGTTATTCCCGGTATGTTTACTACCTACCGAAGTGATAAACATATCTATTGGGAAATCCCGGATTCATTGATTGGACGTGAGTTTGCCGTAACGACAACTATCCTGACAGCTCCTGCCCGTCCGGACCGGGATATGGAAAAGAAATTCGGATATGCGGGTGACATGATAGGTCCGGTATTTTTCAGTTTCCGTAAACAGGGTGACGAGTTGTGGATGATGGATCCACAATATGAGAGGGTGATAGAAAATCCTGAAGGAACGTATGCAAAAATCGCCGCCCAACGTGGGAACGAAAGGCTTTATAAGATATTACCGATTAAAGCTAGGAATCAGGGAAGCAGCTTGATAGAGATTGGTGAAGTATTAAAAGATTTTCCTTTGTTTACTCTTGATATTGTATCTTTTGATTTATTGATAGGTACGCGTTTAAGAGAGAAAGATTATATCAAGGAAATTAAAGGATATGACAACCGCTTGTTGATACACGCATCACGAGTTTATCGAAGTTCGTCAATGAAAATACCAGGTAAGCCTGTTGCACCTCCTTATATTGGAGACTGGGATACAGGTATCTGCATAAAATTACTGTCAAAAAGACCGTTGGAGGCAGTTGCTGCAAATACCGGAGCTTATTTTTCTATCAGCAAGGAGTGTTTTCAAGGGAATCAGCCTGCTATTCGGAAATCTGTTGTCAAACGATGGCGGCTGGAAATAAGGGCGGAAGATGAAGAAAGATACATGAGGGGGGAACTGGTAGAACCCATACAACCTATTATTTTTTATATAGATCGTAATACACCGGAAAAGTACATCGACTGTATCATTGAAGCGGTGCGTGACTGGCGTCCGGCTTTCGAGAAAGCTGGATTTAAGAACGCCATTGATGCGCGACTGGCTCCTACCGTTGAGGAAGATCCTGATTTTAGTATTTATGACAGTACTTATCCGTTCATCTCATGGAAGATATCAGGACAAAATAACGCTTATGGACCGACTCCATGCGAACCCCGGTCCGGTGAGATTATAGCTTGCCACATCGGTATTTTTTGCAGTGTCTTGAATTTGGAACAGAAATGGTATTTTGCTCAATGTGGAGCGAATGATCCACAGGCATGGAATATAGAGCTGCCGGACTCTTTGCAATACGAACAGATAAAACAAGTATTGACACATGAAGTGGGTCATACATTAGGGTTGGAACATAACTTTCTGGGTAGTTCTCATTACTCCATCGATCAATTACGTGATAATGACTTTTTAAGTCAATATAGTATTGGTAGTTCCATAATGGATTATGTGCGGTGTAATTATGCTTTGCGTCCTCAAGATAAAGTTGATTTGAGAAACAGGCGGGTACGTGTCGGCGAATATGATAAGTGGGCTATTGAATGGGGCTACCGTATATTTCCGGGTAAAGATGCTTCTGAAAGAGAAAAGAACAGGACCCTTTGGAATCAGGAAAAACAGAAAGATCCCTCATTACATTTTTCGGGCAGAATGGATGTACGGGCTCAGGCGGAAGATTTAGGTAATGACCATGTTATGGTTAATACACAGGGAATAGAGAATCTGAAATATTTGTGTGAACATCCGGATGTCTGGAATGTGACGGATAAAATGTCCTTGCGTGTATTACAGGGGCGTTATGAAGCGGTATTGGAGCATTATATGCAGTGGGTACAGCACGTTTTGTCTCATTTGGGTGGAAAGCGTCTTGCTGAGCCGGATGATGAGAATATTTACATACCCGAAAAAGCCGATTACAATAAGAAGGTTATGAGCTTTATACAGGCTTATATATTACAACCGCCTGTGTGGATGTTTGATGAAAAACTTACCGCTAAATTAGAAATAAACGGTAGTCGGGAGTTCGATCGCTTTTATGAAGAGCTGATGTCGGAAATGATTCGTTCCCTCCGGGAAGTGGAAAGAACGGAGAATGTTTGTGAGGATATGTTGTCTGTAGATGAGTTTTTGGAAAGCATACATAAAGAATTATTTGCCGAATGGGCTGACAATATTCCTGTAAGTGACGCCAAGTATAAAGTGCAGCTGCTTTATGTGAGTAAACTTGTTAAATTGTTGGATAGATCAGAAAAGATAACTTCGTCGAGATTATTGGTTTCCATTATGCAGGCTTTGAATAGAATAAAGGAGGAAAGTCTTGATTATAGCCATAAGATTACGGATCCGGTTGCCAAAAAACGGGCAATGTTTCTTGTAGATAGTATTTTGTTTTAATGATGAAAAGTAAATAAAGAAATTCATGAAGAGAAGAAGATATGTGATTGGTATATTGTTGTGTGTCACAGTTTTGCTTCAGGCACAGGATTCCGTCAAGTCATTTGACGAGTTTTTTGTTGCCGGGATGGATAAGATCGACGGTGTGTTTCCTGTGTATGTAGCGGAAAAAGAAATCTATTTGGAAATACCCGAAAAATATATCGGGCGGGAAATTGAAGTCAGTGGACAGATAGACCGAGGGTTTGATTTGTTGAATCGTCCGGTTGACGGACTGGGAGTAGTGCGTATTATATCTCCGGATAAAGCTACAATTTGCTTTCAAACCCCGTTTTATACAGAGCATATTTTAGATGAAAAAAGCACATATCAGCAATCTTTCTCGTTGTCAAATATACAACCCGCCGGTGAAAGTTATCCAGTGGTGGCCTATTCAAAAGAGCAGGGAGCCATTATTCGGATAACAGAGTATCTGATGACTGGCGATGACTGGTTCAGCTATAATGATAATTTTATTCGTTCCTTGGTTCCGGAATTGTCGGAAATAATGAAAATACATCCTTTTAAGGAAGGTGTGTCGTTTACGGTCAGGCGCTATCATGGAGTTGAAGCGGAAAGATATATGCTGTCCAGTTCTGCTGTTCTATTGCCTGAAGGTAGTATGCCTTTGGAAGTCACTTGTGCAGTACGCTTGCTACCTCTGAAAAAAGATCAGGTCCGCCTGGCAGATTACAGGATACCCTACCGGACATTGAGTTTCAAAGATTACTCGCAAAATCCTTATTGTATGGTAGAAGATTCATTGATTCTTCGTTGGGATATGTCACAACCGCTTACTTTCTATGTAGACACCCTTTTTCCGAAGGAATATTTCCAGGCAGTAAAGGAAGGAGTGGAAGCATGGAATACCGCCTTCCATAAAGCAGGTATTCATGATGCTTTACAAGTAAGGTATGCAGACCGAAAGATAATTCCGGCGGAACAACGTGCTTTTATATCTTATGATTTGAGAATACCGGGGATTAAAAGTGACTTTATCTGTCATCCTCGTACCGGAGAAATACTTTCATGTCGTCTGAATATCGGACATGGATTCCTAAAAGGAAAATTAGACGACTATCTGTTAAGTTGCGGTGCCTCGGATTCGCGTATTCTGGCTGACCGTTATTCTAAAGAAGTGGAAAAAGAATTGTTGCAAAATGAAATAACGGAAGAAATTGGATATCTTTTAGGTTTGCGCAGAAGTTTATCGAAAAGTTCGTGTGGAAAGACTTTAAAAGTTGGAGATGATGATTGCCGTACTATTTATTTTGGTTATCATCCTTTCAAAGGAGACCAAAATTGTTATGATGAACGGGAGAAGCTCCGCCAATGGATAGAGCATAATTTACCAGATCACATTCGTTTATTCCAACCATCAGGGAAGGAGAATTCTAATTCTTCATTTCCAGAAGATTATACGGTCAAAATATCGGATTTACAGACTGTAGTGAGTCGGTTGGACAAGATTGTGTATAAGGGGAAGAAATACGATAAAGGGAGTTCGCTCACTGATATATACAGAAAGGCTATTCGTCTGTATGGGAGTTATCTGATGGAAATGGCAAAGGTGGTGGGTAGTTCTCAACCGGCAGATGCGCAGCGTCAGGCAATGCTTGATTTGGACAACTGGTTGTTTCATCCTGTTAAAAAGATGGAATGTACCTATGTAAAAGAGAATTTATTGGAAACAAGAAACAATCTTCTGTATCCGGAACTGGCGAAGTTGTTCAAACAATTGTTGAGTGTAAAGACAATTTCAGCTCTTCGATTGCAGGCGTTGCAGAGTGACCGGAAGGGATATGACGATATTGATTTTTTCCGGGATCTTTATAAGGGGTTGTTTAATGGTTTTGATCCGCAGTCTGCCGTTAGTTATGAACAGATGGATATTCAGCTGATATGTTTGGAAGCGTGGCTGGATATTATGCAGGAAGCTACTGAACATAATAGTATAAAGAAACGTTTAACGAACGAATTGCATAGTCTGCACGATAGACTGGAGGAGCTTAGCACGACACATTCCCAAAGGGAAGTACGTGATATGTATATTCTGCTTTTGAGAAGAATGGATCAATATTTCCGTGTGGTTTCTTGAGTGGCGTTAGAGTAATAATTTGTTTGGGATGATGAAAAAATGGTCGTACAGATAGAATAACCTATAAGTTTTGGGTTATCTTTGCTATGATTTATGAATAAATAATTAGAATAAGATGACTATTATTTTTCCTTCACCCATCTTCGGCCCTATTCATTCCCGCCGTTTGGGAGTTTCTTTGGGAATCAATTTATTGCCGGACGACGGTAAGGTTTGTTCATTCGACTGCATTTATTGTGAGTGTGGTTTCAATGCCGAACATCGTACGAAGAAACTTCTTCCTACCCGTGAAGAAGTCCGTACGGCTCTTGAAGAGAAACTGAAAGACATGCAGGCAAACGGCCCTGCTCCCGATGTACTGACATTTGCCGGAAACGGTGAACCGACTGCGCATCCCCATTTCCCGGAAATCATAGAAGATACACTTGCGCTTCGCGACAAGTATTTCCCAAAAGCAAAAGTAAGCGTATTGAGTAACTCTACATTTATCGACCGTCCTGCTGTATTCGAAGCACTGAACAAGATAGATAATAATATCCTGAAACTGGATACGGTGGATGAAGAATACATTCATCTGTTGGACCGTCCTAACGGAAAATATTCTGTTAAGAAGATTATCGAAAGAATGAAAGAGTTCAAAGGAAACTGCATCGTACAGACGATGTTTCTGAAAGGAGGTTATCAGGGAAAAGACATGGATAATACATCCGACAAGTATGTGCTCCCCTGGATAGAAGCAGTGAAAGAAATCGCTCCCCGGCAAGTGATGATTTATACGATCGACCGGGAGACTCCCGACCACGATTTGCAAAAGGCTACGCATGAAGAGTTAGACCGTATTGTGGCTTTATTGGAAAAGGAAGGTATTCCGGCAACAGCTTCTTATTAAAATATAATTCAAACAGGGATATATTTCTTCTTGATAATACGTAAGAAAATTAATATAAGAGGGCGAACTAATAGAATTCAGAAGTTTTATATTTCCTATTTTATTGCTCGCCCTTTTATTGGCTTCATGAGCTGTTTCAGCCTATTCTGACAAGGGTATATTCTCACTGCGATGAGAAAAAGTTCTCATTGCAGTGAGAGTTTTTTCTCATTATAATGAGTATTTTTTCTCATCGCAGTGGGAATGCTTGAGAATGTGTACTTCCCTGATAATGTTTCCTTTCTTCACATAATCTTTCGGCAATATCCCGAACTGCTTCTGAAAGCAACGGGCAAAGTACGAAGGATTATTGAATCCTACAATGAAACAAACCTCATTGATCCGGTATTTACGCCAAGTGTTATCTGCAAAACGTTCTTTATAAAGAACACTCTTTCCAGATTAAAGGGCTTATTTACCTAATTATGTTTCCTGTAAATACTCATTTTACCGAAACATAGTTAGGTAAACAAAATAAAGTTCTTATATTTGCATGAATTGAAGGTTATTAAAAAACTGATTTTGGTATGGAAAAGACCCTGATACGCCAGAATGCCCAATGGAATGGCAAAATGTTTGATCACTTGTGTCCGAGAGACATCATGGACAATCTTCTGAAAAAGAAAACGATGCGTCATGTTCAGATACTGACCGGTGTACGTCGTTGTGGCAAATCTACTGTCTTCAAACTATTAATTAATGATCTGTTGCAATCAGGAGTGAGCGGTAAGTCGATTCTTGTACTTAATTTGGATGATCCGCAGTTCATTCCATTTTGGGATGATTCCTCCAAATTATTCGGCGTGATTGAAAATGCAGAACGTCTGACGGGAGAGAAAGTGAAATTCCTGTTTTTGGATGAAGTACAACATTTATGTGATTGGGAGATATTCATAAAGAGTGCTTATGACACTGAGATATTTGAAAAGATATATATTACGGGGTCTAACTCGCAATTGTTACAGAACCGTTTTTCCGCCTTGTTGTCCGGTCGTTATTTCGAGAATGAAGTGCGTCCGTTTTCTGTTCGGGAAGTTTTTCGTTCGCAAGGAATAACGACTTTGCTTGATTGTTATACCCAAACACCGAAAGTTCTGCGTATCATGGACAATGTCCTTTCTACAGGTTGTTTTCCTGAAATCGTATTGGGTGATGCTGATGAGGACATCAAACAGGAATTATTGAAAAGCTATTTCGAATCCATTGTGCAGAAGGATTGCATCGTTTATAGTGGCATACGTGACACCCATTTGTTCTTTCGTCTGGTCAGTTACTTGATGCAGAATATGGGGAGTCGTTTTTCTATACCGGCTGTGGGTAAGGCACTGAAAAGCAATGAAAATACAGTTGCGTCCTATCTCAACTTTTTGTGTGACAGTTATATTTGCGTCGATGTACGTAACTTTTCTTATTCTTTGAAAGAGACTTCCCGTTCCCAGCATAAGTGTTATTTCATTGACAATGGCTTGGTTTCAGCCAATGTCTTTCGTTATTCTCCGCAAAGTGGTAGTGCCTTGGAGAATCTTGTTTATAATGAGCTGAGAAATAAAGGGTATATGAATATTTCATTCGACAATAGTAAGACGGAATGTGATTTTTTGGCGTATAAAAACGGGAAAGCTTATGGCTTTCAGGTTTGCTATGAACTGAATGACATGAACCTGAAACGTGAACTGTACGGATTCGAACTGGAAAATGTGATGCTCGAAAAGAAGATACTGCTTACTTACAACCAGAAGGAAACTTATGGGGATATTGAAGTTGTTCCCTTTTGGGAATGGGTTATGTCACCACCTTTCACATAATCTTTCGGCAATATCCCGAACTGCTTCTGAAAGCAACGGGCAAAGTACGAAGGATTATTAAATCCTACAATGAAACAAACCTCATTGATCCGGTACTCCCCTTTCCGCAAAAGTTCTCCGGCTGTTTTGAGCCGTATCAACCGGATATAATCATTGGGTGGCATTCCGGTCAGCCCTTTCAACTTGCGCTGTAAGTTGGAACGGCTGATAGCCATCTCCTCTGCCATCTTATCGATGGTAAATTCTTCATTGGTGAAATTGCGGATAATGATTTCATTGATCGTGTTCAGCCATTTCACGTCTGTTTTGTTCATTAATGTCTGGTCGTATGACATATTCGGCACCGTTGAAAAGTGATTGAACAGCATGCGCCGGTTTTCCAGCAGATTATTGATGGTGGCTTTCATGTGGCTTAGCGAGAAAGGCTTTTCTATATAAGCGTCCGCGCCATAGTCAAGACCCGCAATTTTTGAATCGATGCTGTCGAGTGCCGAAAGCAGGATAAACGGGATATGACAAAGCATATTGTCGGAACGGATGGACTTTAATAATTCGAATCCGTCCATGTGAGGCATGACGATGTCGCTGATAATAAGATCTACTGTTGTTGTCTCCAGACATTCCAAGGCTTCCTTGCCATTGGCGGCTGTATGGATGGTATAGGTATTTCCCAGATTCTTAGCCAGAAACTCCAGCATATCCGTCGTGTCTTCCACTACCAGAAGAGAGTAACCGGCGGGTTCGCTCTCTTCCTCCAGAGCGGGAACCTTGTCGGGCATGGAAGTAATGGAGGGGCTGACAGAGATGCTTTTCTCCAAATACGGAATTTCCACACATACTTCGCATCCTTCCGTATAGCCGGGATTGATATAAACCTTTCCTTTATGCTTTTCCACCAACAATTTGACGAGACTCAATCCGATTCCTACTCCCGAACCGTTGTTTCCTGTGTTTCCCACTTGATAAAACGGTTCGAAAACCTTGCTGCATTCCTCTTGCGGAATACCCGGACCGTCGTCGCGTACACACAAGAAGAGCGTACGCCCTTCTGCAGACAGATGTTCGTCCAAAATCACCATAATGCGGGTGCGGGCATATTTCATGGCATTCGTCAGCAGGTTGCTGACAATTTTAGTCAGCGCCTCCTGGTCTACATTATATTGCAGATGTTCTTTCGGCAGGGAGACACTGAAAGAGATTCCGGTCAGGGAGATGGCACGGAAACGGTCGATGATGTCCTCTATCATCCGGTTGATATCCACTTCATTGAATGAAAGCGTATAACCTTCCTTGTCCACTTTTCGGAAGTCGAGCAATTGTTTGATAAGCTCCATCAGCCGGTTGGTATTCTTTTGTATCACAGACAGGTTGCTTTCCACTTCACTGTTCCATTCATGTGTTTCCAAAATAGCTTCCAGCGGAGCTTTGATAAGACTAACCGGAGTCTTGATTTCATGTGCCACTTGGGTGAAGAATGTAATTTTCGACTGGAACAATTCCTGATTCTTGATTTGTTCCATCTCTTTCATCTTTCTTGCTTTCACAGCCTGCTGTTTACGCAAATAAAGCTGTATCAGGAAATATGCGAGGCCACACGCTATTAGTAAATAGAAAATCTTGGCATAAATGGTCTTCCAGGGTGGAGGAAGAATTTCAATATGCAGGCAACAGTCGTCATTGCTCCAATATTCATCGTTGTTACTGGCTTTCACACGGAAAGTATATTCACCCGGAGGCAGGTTGAGAAAAGATACGTTATGTTTATCCGTATATATCCATTCTTTGTGAATACCGTCCAGTTTGTAGGCATATAAATTCTTGCTGGGAGCCACATAACTAAGACTTTCGAATGCGATGTCGAACGATACCACCTGATAAGGAATCGTTACTTGTCCGCTAAGAGCAGGTATACGCTTGCTAAGGCTTACTTTGTCGTCGGGGC
Source organism: Bacteroides sp. 1_1_30 (assembly GCF_020982715.1). Lineage (NCBI taxonomy): Bacteria > Pseudomonadati > Bacteroidota > Bacteroidia > Bacteroidales > Bacteroidaceae > Bacteroides > Bacteroides sp. 1_1_30. Next base: position 78,381 of record NZ_JAJKHN010000006.1, on the reverse strand, counting down.
TGTGCATATATACCGCCGAAATAGACGCCGTAGGTCTTACCTTATTAATAGATAACTTGAACGGATAGAAACAATTAAACCCGTTCACCCCACCGAAATAGAATTTCCCGTCACTGGCTTGCAGGGAAGAGCGGAAATTGAATTGGTTGCTTTGCAATCCATCCTCGATGGTATAGAGTTGTGCCCGTTTGTTTTGCGGCTCATACCGGATCAGTCCCCTATTGGAAGAAAGCCAATAGTTACCCGATTGGTCGTCCAGTATGCCATAGATGATATTGTTTGACAGATTCTCTTTGGTAGAGAAGTTTTCAAAACGGTCCTCCTGATAGTGATAACGGCAGATACCACCGCCTTCGGTACAGAACCATAGATGCTGTTTATGATCAATATACACACGGATTACCCAGTTGCTGCAAGGAGAATCAGGATTTGCCGGGTCGTTGCGATAGTTGTGCAATTTACCGGTTTGGCGGTTGTAACGCCAAATGCCGTCCCTTTTGCTTGCCAGCCACATGTCCCCATGTTGGTCTTCAACCATATCGTAGATAAAGATATGGCTTAAAGGTTCCAATGTTCGGAAAGAGTCACTTTCCGGGTCATACCGGCAGAATCCGGAAAGCGTTCCCAGATAAATGCTGCCATCCTTCGTTTGATAGATGGAGTAGATATGGTCGTTAGGAATTGAATGTGGGTTTGCGCGGTTATGGCGATAGTTTTTCATTTTTCCCGTTTGAGTATCCAGGATATATAATCCCCGTGAGAAACTGCCAATCCACAATTTTCCTTCATTGTATAGTAGTGCATGGATATTGTGATAACCGATGTTAGGGTTACTGCTTCTCAACAGATGGTTTTTGAACTTTTTCGTGCGGGGATCAAAGAGATTCAGTCCCCCGTCTTCGGTAGCAATCCAGATGTTACCGTCGGGATCTTCGCAGAATTGGCTGATTACATTTCCCGAAAGAGAATTTTCCGTACCATTGGGATAATACCACTCGATATCCTTATGCTTGGGAGACAGGTAACTCACTCCACTGAAATAAGTCCCGATCCAGATTCCCCCTTCCCTATCCTGATAACAGGCATAGATACTTTCTTTATTTTGTTCGTCGTCGGTAGGCAGACATTCTCCTGTCGTGGTGTTGAATGTATAAAGTCCGTCGTCGGAGCCGAGATAGAAAGAGTTGGCTGTCCGTTGAAACAAGGTGCGGATGCGCGGAATGGTAAGCGTGTCCCCTTCTCCGAAGTAATAGCGGAATTGCCCTGTCTCTTTATTGAAACGTGCCAGTCCCCCGTACCATGTACCCGCCCATAATACTCCCTGCGAACTTTCCATCAAAGAGATAATCTCGTTGCAGGCAGGACGTCCGAAAGAAGTGCCCTCGGATATATATCCTGTGAAGTTGTCCGTACGTTGGTTGTATTTCGCCAGCCCATTCCGGGTACCTATCCAGATAGTCCCGAACGAGTCGTTATAAATCACCCATATGTGATTATCCGGCAGTGAATGAGGATCGGAAAGAGAATGCAGATATTGCCTCAACGTACCTTTTTTCTCGTTGTAGACAAACAGCCCGTTGGTTGTTCCGATCCATAACTGCCCGTCATTGTCGTATGCCATTCCGAAGACGCTGTTGACTGATGCCCCGTCTTCCGTCTGTTTATCGAATACGGAGAACTTCTCTTCCCACGAATCGAATAAATACAGCTTCTCCGTACTGGCCACCCAAATCTGATTGTTATCCTGATGGCGGCAGATCGTTACTATATTCATATAGCTGTTTCCGCCGTTTTCTGACGAATGTCCGTAGTTGGTGAACTCGATGCCGTTGAAACGATTCAGCCCGTCCTGCGTTGCAAACCACATATATCCGATGCTATCCTGAAGGATGCTCCGGACACAGTTGCCCGATAACCCCGATCTAACGTCATATTTCTTGTAGATATTGGCGAAGACCAGAGAAACCGATGCCAACAATATACATATGGATAAGATGGATCGTTTCATAGTTTCCTTTCTTTATATCCCCTGTTTGCAGGAGCTATATATCCTGCGTATTGGATCTATATGTCCAATACGTTGGATCTATATACCCAACACGCAGGGCATATATACCCAACAGATTGGATCTATAGCTCCTGTAAACAGGGTAATTACCCCCTTTGTAGAAGCCTTTATTTCACGTCATCCCACGTATCTGTGCGGAATGGGAAAGCACTCAATCCGAAAGTATTCCGCAGCGTGATATTTCCCACATAATTACGGAAAGCATAGCGCACGGCAATCGGTTGGGCTACCTCTTCACTCCACACTTCTACTGTGTTGGTACGTCCCACAATCTTTGCTTTTGCCGGATAGAACTTCTTGTCCGCTCCCGCAATTTCAAATCCTTCCAGTTCGGAGAAAGTAGGGAACAACCCCGCAGGTGCATTATCAAATGTCACTATGGCCTTTTTGTCCGCATAGTCCACTTTGGTCATCATCGGGCCGTTGGATGGCAACCGGCGGATACCGTATGTCTTAGTCAGTGCAAGCGTAGCCAACCGAAGCCCTACTACATCCTTCTGTGGCGGATGGATGCAGAATTCATCACCGATATCCGTAGTGGGTACAATGCCCGAATTAGGGATTGTTTTCAGTGCTTCCACTTGTGCTTCACGCAGCAAGGCGGCACCTGTATTCCGGCTGTTTTCATATTTGTAAGGAGCAATCTGCACATAATAGAAAGGCATATCGGGCGCTTCCCACACATTTCTCCATAGTTGTACCATAGCAGTCATCATCGGAGCATAGAATTGATAATTGAAAATGTTCGATTCTCCTTGATACCAAAGAAATCCACGTGCTGTATAATTTTTGACAGGCCATAACATGATATCATACAGACACCCTAATCGATTACGTACATCCAGTTTAGAACTTTTGGCTGTCTCTATATCTATTCCTTGAATGGATGACAGTGTTTCTTCGGTCATCCAGGATTCAATTCGGGAACCTCCCCAGCTATTGATTACCAATCCTACCGGTAGATTTAGAGTTTCGGTAATTTGTTTGGCAAAAAAATAAGCTGTTGCACTGCAATCAATAGTTGTTTCAGGAGTGGAGACTTTCCATTTTTCTTTTTTAAAGTCCGCCCTTCGCTGTACATCTTTTATTCTTGGCACGGTGATAAACCGGATACGGTCACGGTAGTTACCTGCATTCAGCAGCGTTTCAAGTGAGTTGTCAATGGGTTGTGCCGTATTTCCCATCATACGCATTTCCATATTCGACTGTCCGGAGCAGATCCATACCTCTCCTATCAGTATATCCGAGAGAGTGACCGGAGTTCCGTCACTGATAGTAATGGAATAAGGAGTATACCCCCCTTCGGGAGTGTCTACTTTCACCAGCCAAGTCCCGTCTTTATCCGTAGATGCCTGATAGGTCCGGTTGTTCCACGAAGTGGTGACAGTTACTTTCTTACCGTCTGCCCAACCCCATAACTTAACGGAACTGTTCTGTTGAAGTACCATGTGATCTCCCATCATTGCAGGAAGTTTTACTTTGCCTTGTGCAATCGGCAGGAATAAAAGTGATAAAATAAGAAGTAGAAAATGTTTTTTCATACTGTTTTTATTAGATATTCGACGAATAGTTATTAGGTATCGGGCAAAAATACAACCTATTTTTAAATATGGAATAAAATTATCTAGTCATTTTCTGATAAAAACTAGTCGAATTCTTAAAAGATTGTTTTTCCTTTCCATTCTCCTCCGAATTTTATTAATTAGTGGCATCAATCGCCTAAACAGTATTATTAGATTGGCTAAATATCCCATTTCTTTGCAGGGTGAGTATTTAACAACCTAATTGTTTCATTAAATCTAATAAAATGAAAAAGAAGCATTATCTATTATTTTTATTGGCTTTGCTCTTTTTACTGACAGATGTGGTGTGGGCACAAACATCTGCCACGGTAAGTGGAGTAGTGATCGATGAGAATGGAGAAACCCTGCCGGGTGTTTCCGTCGTCGAAGTAGGTACAACAAACGGTGTCCTGACAGACCTGAACGGACACTACACCTTAAAAACAACTTCTGCCAAACCTTCCGTTTCTTTCAGTTACATTGGTTATCAGACCACCACGCTTCTCCTGAACGGGCGTACGAAACTTGATGTACAGATGAAAGTGGAAACGAAAGTGCTGGATGAAGTAGTGGTAGTGGGCTACGGTGTACAGAAGAAAGTGAACCTGACCGGTTCTGTGACTTCCATCAACTTTGCCGACCAGACGGAAGGACGACCCATCATGAGTGTTTCTTCCGCCCTTTCGGGACTTGCCGCCGGTATGAACGTCACGCAAGCTTCGGGACAACCCGGCTCGGACGGTGCCACCATCCGCGTCCGCGGTAACGGTACGTTCAATACCAACTCCCCATTGGTCCTGGTGGACGGTATCGAATGGAGCATGGACAATGTGAACCCCAACGACATCGAAAGCATCTCCGTACTGAAAGACGCTGCCTCCACAGCTATTTATGGTACGCGCGCCGCCAACGGAGTCATCCTTATCACCACCAAAAACGGGAAAGGCAAACCGCAAATCTCCTATTCTTATTCGGGAGTCGTGCAGATGCCCTACAATAACCTCTCTTTCGTAAGCGACTATGCCCGTTATATGGGACTGGTGAACGAGGCTTGCGACAATGTGAATACCAAAGGTATCTTCTCACAGGAAAGCATCGACCGCTGGAGGGCTGCTTCTGCCGATCCGAACGGGTTGAACGAGTACGGAGTACCCAATCACGTGGCTTATCCCAACACCAACTGGTTCGACGAAGTATTCGACACCGGATATTCGCAAGAGCACAACCTGTCTGTTGCCGGCAGTTCGGAGAAAGTGAAATACATGCTTTCATTGGGCTATCTCGACAATCAGGGAGTGATGAATCGCTGGAACCTCGACTCAAGTACGCAGAAAATCAATTTCCGTACCAACCTGGAAGCCAAGATTGTGAAATGGATGACCGTCGGCACCCGTCTCTACGGACAAAAGCAAGATTACGGGATGGCTAATATCAGCAACGGATTCAAGTATCTCTATCAGACCACTCCGGGTGTATATCCCGGCGAACCGAACTACTGGGGACGTGCCGCGCTAGCCAGCGAAGAATCTTCCAATGCCAATAATATCTTCGGTCAGATGGCAGGAGCCACCGGTTTCAATACCGTATGGCGTCTCAACGCATCAGTCTACGGAATTATCACTCCCTATAAAGGGCTCAACATTGAAGGTACTTTCAACTATTCGCCGACATTCACCGACAAGTCTTCTTATAGCCGCCAAAATGGTTATTGGGACTACGTCACCGACCAGCGTGTCAGCGAAAGCGCGTTGGAGAACGCTTCCATCACCAATACGAGCGCACGCACCTGGCGTCAGAGTGCCGAAATACTGGTACGCTACAATACAACCATCAAGAAAGACCACGATCTGGGCGCACTGCTCGGATATTCTGCACAGGAATATTACAGCAAGAGCTTTGCCGTTTCCCGTAAAGGCGCTACGGACTGGACGCTGAACGAACTAAGCACTTACGAGACGCTCGTCAGCTCTTCCAGCTCGGCACCTGCCAAATGGGGATTGCTCTCTTATTTCGGCCGTGTCAACTACGGATATAAAGGGCGTTATCTCTTCGAAGCCAACCTTCGTGCCGATGCCTCCTCCCGTTTCGGTGTGAACCAGCGTTGGGGATATTTCCCCTCGTTCTCCGGTGGATGGCGTATTTCGGAAGAATCGTTCATGCAGGGAGCATCGGACTATCTCTCTAACCTGAAACTCCGTGTTTCCTGGGGAAAGACAGGTAACAACTCAACGGGCAACTACGACTGGCAGGCAAACTACGCCACAGGCAATGTTGTAATCGACGGTGAAGGAACCAAAGGATTGGTACGCAAGAAACTAAGCAACGACAAGCTGCATTGGGAAAGTACCGCCACCACCGACATCGGACTTGATTTCGGCTTCTTCAACCACCGCCTGACGGGTGAGATAGACTATTATAATAAGTATACTTCGGACATTCTCTACCATCCCGAACTCTATCTTTCGATGGGTGTTGTAGGCTCTGCTCCCGAGAATTTGGGTGAAGTGCGCAACCGTGGTGTTGAATTTACCCTCAACTGGAACGACCGTATCGGAAAAGATTTCGAATACCGAGTGGGTATGAACTTCTCTTTCAACGCCAACAAAGTGATGAAGTTCAAAGGCGAACTCCAGAAATACTGGACGTATGATGCACAGGGAAACAAAGTGAGCTATGTCAACAACTTCAGTGATGTGTCTGAATCTGGTTTCGGAGGCTACATCTGCGAAGGTCGCCAACTGGGAGAAACCTATATGTATAAGGTGTACAGAGGTTCCGGCGAAGGCTATACCGGAGGTGCGGTGGATATCCATGCGGGACCGAAGGACGGAATGATACGTACGAAAGAAGATATGGTATGGGTGCAGGCCATGATTGACTCCGGTTATTCGTTCGGAGGAATGAAGACGGTTGCCAAAGACCAGCTTTGGTATGGTGACATACTCTATGCCGACAGCAACGGTGATATGAACTACGGCGATACCAACGACCGGGATTTCTCCGGACACACCAGTGTCCCCAAATTCAACCTGGGCTTCAACTGTGCCTTCTCTTACAAGAACATTGATTTCTCCATGTTATGGTCGGGAGCTTTCGGGCATTACCTCAACTGGAATACGGATTACTACAACTCGACACTGGTCAGCCACGGATATGGCATTATCGAGCATATCGCCGATAACCATTACTTCTTCGATCCTTCCAACCCGGACGATCCGCGCACCAACCAGTGGGGCAAATATCCCCGCCTGACATACGGTACTACCTATAATAACAGAATCCAGAGCGACTGGAACGAATATAAGGGCGACTACTTCAAGTTGAAGAATATCCAAATCGGCTATACGTTGCCGCAACGGATTTCCAGCAAGTTCTTTGTTAATAAACTCCGTGCTTTCGTGTCGATGGACAATATCCTGACGATTACCAGTTATCCGGGACTCGATCCGGAAATAGGAACTGCCATCGGTTATCCGTTGATGCGTCAGATCTCTTTTGGCGGACAGATTACCTTTTAATGATGTAGAACTAAAAAAACAGAATCTGATATGAAAAAGATATTAATGATTTTAACGATGGCGCTGGCGGCTACCTCCTGCATGGATATTCTCGATGTGGCTCCGGAAGACCAGATTGCAAGTGAAAACATGTGGACCACGGAGGAGCTTGCCGACAAGGGAATGGCAGGACTCTACTTCCCGTTCTATGCCACCCAACTCTCCTCTACCCAGCTTCGCCGTGCCGACGGACTGAACCGTCAGGGAATCGAAGCTATGAGCTTTGCAACCGATTATTATTCCAATAACTATCCGGTGGAACTGCTTTCGCTGGCTACCAAGCCTGCCAATGACTTTCAGGTGTGGTATGAATGGAAGTTCTGTTACACCATCATCCATGCGTGTAACGATGCGATTGCCAATCTGCATAAAGCGGATATGAGCGCTGATAAACTGGCGCGTTACCAATGCGAAGCCCGCTTCCTTCGTGCCTGGGCGTACAATCGTCTGAATATGCTTTATCAGGGCGTCCCCGTTTATCTGGAACCCATCAATAACGAAGACTGTACCCGTGGTCAATCTTCGGTAGATGAGGTATGGCAAGTCATTCTGGATGATTTGACGTATTGCATCAACAATCCCGACTTCCCCAATAACACGCTGAATGAAAACTACGGCCGTCCCTCTAAAGGAGCCGCTTATGCCCTGCGTGGTATGGTATATATGTGGAAGAAGCAATACAAGGAAGCAGGCAACGATTTCAAAGAAGTGGAAGCGTGCGGTTATGGCTTGTGGACAGGCGAATATGCCGACTTCTTCAAATATGAAAACGAAAAGGATAAAGAAATGATCTTCTCGCTCCAGTTCAGCGAAGAAACCGGTTATTGTGATAACATTCAGCAAATGACCGGTGCCCGCGATACGTATGATGGCTGGACGGAAATAAAACCTTCCGCAGACTTTGTGGACTACTATAAGAACGCGGACGGATCGGACTTCAAATGGTCGGAAGTAGACGGCTTGGAAGATTGGGACTTACTGACTCCGCAACAACGTGAAATCTTTTTCTGCCGTGACGGATTGGAATCCATGTCCTCACAAAAAAATGCCCTTATCAAACGGGTAGGCGAAGATATCTATCAGAAATATTACCTCAACAGTGGTAATGAAGCCCGTATCAAAAAGGCGTATGACAACCGTGACCCGCGTCTGCAACAGACCGTCGTCACTCCTTATGTGCCGGTGGACTGCTACAAGCCTAATTATGCAGGAGATGCCAACCAGATCGGTAAACAACTCCGTTGGCCGTTGAAGGAACAGGGCACGAATGGCGGAGACTTCTGGCTCGATAAACGTACTTCTGCTTTCTACTGCTATCGCAAGTACAATGAGTTTGAGAAAGGCCGTTTGATTAGCCGGAGCCGTTGCCATACCGACTGGCCGTTGATTCGCTATACCGATGTACTGTTGCAGTATGCCGAAGCATTGGCGCAGACCGATCAGTTGGGAGAAGCCATCCGTTTGGTGAATAAAGTACGTACCCGTGCCCACATGCCCGCACTGACAGAGGGCGGAAGCGGTCCGTGCGCAGTGAACGGAAAGGAAGACATGCTCGAAAGGATACGTTACGAACGTCGCGTGGAATTCTGCCTGGAGGGAATTAACTTCTTCGACGAAGTACGTTGGGGAACCTACAAAGAAACCAAATTCCAGGGAAAAGACGTGAATGGCGGCAAGTCCTGGTGGGGCGATATGGTAGAGTATAACTGGTATTATGCCGATTATATGTGGCCGTGGACTGCTCCTATTGTTGAAACGCAAAAGAACCCGAACCTGACTAAACGAAGCGGTTGGGCGTATTAATCATAAAGATTTGAATAAGGATGAAGAAAATACTTTTACTATTACTCATTTTTGTATCCGGTTGCACGGGTGTAGTTGCGCAACAGTTTGATTATGGCAAGATAGCGCCTCATCCCCGGTTGTTACTGCCGGAGGGAGGAGAAGAAGCCATCAGGAAAGCCATTGCGGAGTATCCCCCGTTGGCCACTGTTCACCAGCGGATCATGGAACTTTGCGACCGGACACTTACGGAACAGCCTGTGGAACGTATCAAAGAGGGTAAACGCCTGCTGGCGATTTCGCGCATCGCATTGAAGCGTATCTATTACCTCTCATACGCTTATCGTATGACGGGAGATCAGAAATACGCTCTCCGTGCGGAACAGGAGATGCTGGCCGTTAGTCATTTCACCGACTGGAACCCTACTCATTTCCTGGATGTGGGTGAGATGGTAATGGCATTGGCTATCGGTTATGACTGGCTGTATGACTCTTTGCAGCCCGACACCCGCCGGGTGGTGCGCGAAGCAATCATCGCGAAAGGGTTCGACGCGGCAAAGAACACCCGTCATGCCTGGTTCTATACAGCCAAGAATAACTGGAATTCCGTATGTAATAGTGGATTGGCGTATGGCGCGCTGGCTCTTTTTGAAGAGATTCCGGAGGTATCGAAAGGCATCATAGAGAAATGCATGGAGACAAATCCGAAAGCGATGGTAGGTTATGGCCCCGACGGAGGTTATCCCGAAGGGTTCGGATATTGGGGGTACGGGACAAGTTTTCAGGTAATGCTCATTGCTGCGCTCGAAAGTGCTTTCGGCACAGACAATGGGCTCTCCCAAGCCCCCGGCTTCATGGAATCTGCCCGTTTCATGCAGTATATGACAGCTCCGAGCGGAGACTGTTTCTGTTTCTCGGACTCTCCGGTGGAGGCAGAGTGTAATATGATGATGTTCTGGTTTGCAGGCAAGGCGAAAGACCTTTCCCTGTTGTGGATCGAACGTCAGTATCTCGACCGCCCGGATATGCAGTTTGCCGAAGACCGTTTACTGCCCAGCCTGATGGTGTTCTGTTCACAGCTCGACCTGAACCGGATCGGAAAGCCGAAGAAAAACTTCTGGTTTAACCGTGGAGATACGCCTGTGTTTATCTACCGTGGCGGATGGGACAGCAAGAAAGATACCTATCTGGGAGTGAAAGGAGGTTCGCCCTCTACCTCTCATGCACACATGGATGCCGGGTCGTTTATCTTCGAGAGAGACGGAGTGCGTTGGGCGATGGACTTGGGGATGCAGAGTTATATCACACTCGAAAGTAAGGGAGTGGACCTGTGGAATATGTCGCAGAACGGACAACGCTGGGAAGTATTCCGGCTAAGCAATATTGCTCACAATACGTTGACGATTAACGGAGAACGCCATTTGGTAGAGAGCAATGCCCCGATCATCCGTACTTTCGAGTCGAAGAAACAGAAAGGGGCGGAAGTGGACCTGTCGAGTGTGTTTGCCAACAGCGTGAAGAAAGCCGTCCGCACCGTGATATTGGATCAGAAAGACCATCTGGAAGTGACCGACCGGTTGGAGACGGGGGACAAGGAAGCTGCCGTATCCTGGATAATGGTCACTCCGGCAGAAGCCAAAATTACAGGCAAGAACCGGATGGAATTAACCAAAGATGGTCGGCGGATGCTATTGACAGTAGATGCCGATACGGAAGTAGAAATGAAAACCTGGTCGAACGTGCCCCCGCATGAATATGATTTCCGCAATCCGGGAACCATCCGCGTGGGCTTTGAGACGGTGATTCCTGCCAATCGTGCCTCGCAACTGAAAGTACGACTTATTCCTTTGAAGTAGTAATACAAATAAATTCATTGAACCATGAAAACGATTCTTTTTAAAACAATCATCATAGCTTTCTTTGTGGGAACAGCCGTTAGTTGTTCCGATGAAGATGAGAACAGATTCCGTCCGGGATCTACCCATGAGAAACCGACTCCCACGGAGCCGGAGGGCGGACTGGATTATTCCAAACTGACTGCGGACAATCATCCCCGTCTGTTGATGAACGCCGAGGCCTTCACTGCGTTGAAAGCCAAAGTGGATGCCAATTCGAGTGCCAATCTGACCTTGCTCCATAATACCATTATGGGAGTGTGCAACAGCAAAGGGATGAACGCCACGGCACTGACTTATAAATTGGATGCCAGCAACAAACGTATTCTCGATGTATCCCGCGATGCGTTACTGCGTATTTTCACCTGTGCTTATGCCTACCGGATGACCGGCGATGCCAAATACCTGACTAAAGCGGAAACGGATATGAACGCTGTCTGCAACTTTCCCGACTGGAACTCGAAACGCCACTTTCTCGATGTGGGCGAAATGGCTACGGCTGTTGCGTTCGGCTACGACTGGCTCTACAACGAACTAAGCGCAGCCACCCGTACGAAAGCGGCCAACGCACTGTTGAAGTTTGCCTTCCAACAGGCGCAGAACAAGAACTGGAACCTCAACTTCTACGAAGCCACCAACAACTGGAACCAGGTTTGTAATGGCGGACTGGTCTGTGCGGCACTCGCTTCATACGAAAACAATCCTTCCGAAGCAAAGGACATGATTGAAAAAGCATTGGAATTCAATAAACCTGCATTGGAAGTGATGTACTCTCCCGACGGCAACTATCCGGAGGGCAGCGGTTACTGGTGTTACGGCACGCTCTATCAGGTATTGATGCTTGCCGCCCTCAACAGTACGCTCGGCACGGATAACGGGCTTTCCGATACACCGGGATTCTCCAAAACGGCAGAGTATATGCTGTATATGACAGGCTTGAACAGCAAGTTCTTTAATTATTCCGACTGTGCCCCCTCCTCTACTGCGGCATTGGCTTCGTGGTGGTTTGCCGATAAATACAGTAACCCGTCCTTATTATATAATGAGCTGAAAATGTTGAAGAACGGCGAATACGCTTCCTGTGCCGAAAACCGCCTGTTACCGATGATTATGGCGTTTGCCAATAATCTGAATCTGGACGCAATCTCCGCTCCTTCCAATAAACTATGGAGTGGAAAAGGGGAAACGCCCGTGGTGATGGTACATACCGACTGGACGTACACCGATACGGATAAATACCTCGGAATCAAAGGTGGCAAGGCAGGTTCGAGCCACGGACACATGGATGCCGGTTCGTTTGTGTACGACGCGTATGGAGTGCGCTGGTCAATGGATTTCGGTCTGCAAAGTTATACAACGCTCGAGTCGAAATTGGCAGCTTTGGGTGGTAATCTTTGGGATATGGGACAGAACTCGATGCGTTGGGATGTATTCCGCCTGAATAACTTGAATCATAGCACGATTTCAATCAACGACACCCGTCACCGGGTAAATGGGGCGGCTACCCTGACCACTACTATCAATACCGCTACGGAACTGGGAGCCACTTTCGATCTGACAGAAGTGGTGTCCGATCAGGCTGCGTCCGCTACCCGTACCGTGAAAATCGTGAACGATAAAGATTTAGTAGTCATGGATGAGATCAAGGCGAGAACGGACAAATCCGCCAAAGTGCGCTGGTGTATGGTGACGCCTGCCGTTCCGACGGTGGAAAGTAACCGCATCATACTAACGAACGGAAGTAAAGTGATGTATCTCACAGCCAGCGGAAGCGTGAAGCCTACCTACAAGCAATGGAGTACCACCAGCGAGAACTCTTATGACCAGGCTAATCCGGGCACCTATATGGTTGGCTTTGAAGCAACGGTTACCGCCAATCAGACCGCCACATTTACCACAACCCTGTCCCCTAAATAAAAAGAATGGAACGTATGAGAATCCTATTAATATCTATACTCGGACTTTTGACATTGGCCTCCTGCACGAAGCAGGAGCCGATGGAGGCGTTGATTGACCGTGTATTTACCGTTGCGGAGCAACAATACACGGCTATGGACACCCGCCTGACAGAAAAGACACTTCCCCGCACGCTCTCTGCCGATGGTGAGTTTGTTCCCTCAAATATCTATTGGTGGTGCAGCGGCTTCTATCCCGGTTCCCTCTGGTATATCTACGAATATACAGGCAATGAAGCAGTGAAAACACTGGCCGAGAAGAACACGCTGAAACTCGACTCTATACAATACGTGACCAGGGATCATGATGTCGGTTTCCAGTTGAATTGCAGTTACGGGAATGCTTTCCGGCTGACAGGTAATGAGGCTTATAAACAAGTGCTCTATCAGGGCGCCAAGTCCTTGTCAACCCGCTTCAATCCTGCTGCCGGTGTGATTCGTAGCTGGGACTTTGTGCGCAAAGGCTGTGACTGGAAGTTCCCGGTGATTATTGACAATATGATGAATCTTGAACTGCTGTTGTCCATGTCGAAAGCCTATGCCGACGACTCTTTGCAGAACATTGCCTGTACGCATGCCAATACCACTATCCAGCATCACTTCCGGGATGATTATTCCACGTATCATCTGGTGGATTATGACCCTGAAACAGGTGCAGTGCGCGGCAAGCAAACGGTGCAGGGCTTCTCGGACGATTCCTCCTGGAGCCGCGGACAAGCATGGGCCTTGTATAGCTATACGATGATGTTCCGCTTGACGGGGTATCAGAATTATCTGTTGCAAGCCGGGCATATCGCCGATATGCTGCTCCGCCGTTTGCCTGCCGACGGTATTCCTTACTGGGATTTCGACGCTCCGGTAGAAGAACAGACCTATCGGGATGCTTCCGCTGCGGCTATCATGGCCTCCGCCTTTATCGAGCTAAGCCGTTATATCCCCGGCACGGAGGCCAAGGAATCTTATCTTGCCATGGCAGAAAAGCAACTCCGTACGCTTGCCTCGAAAGAGTATCTGGCAGAACCGGGTACGAACGAATGTTTCATCCTGAAGCACAGCGTGGGTGCACTTCCTGATAAAAGCGAAGTGGATGTCCCCCTGACGTATGCCGATTATTATTTTTTAGAAGCATTGCTGCGGTATAAGAATCTACAATAATAAAACTAATACAATATGATTATGAAGAACTTACATATAAATATGGCATTTATCTTCGTTCTACTGCTGATAACTGCCTCCTGTTCGGACAAGGATGATTCGGCTTCGCGTGTCATTCCCACCATGAACTTGACAGTTTCGGAGATTGCGGACAATACGGCTCTGATTACTTCCGAGCAGCAAACAGGTACTACGTTCGGTGCGAAAGTCATTGAATTCTATCCGGTGGCCGACATTGGCTTTGATTATAACATTGAAGTGAAACTGGTGAAATTCGTAGAAGAGAACGGAGAACCCGTATCTCTGCCCTATACGCGCAAAATCACTGAAGGATTACGTCCGGGGGTGAATTACATCAGTGCGATCATCGCCTATAATGCCGAAGGGCGTGCCGTGTGTTCCGCTTTCCAGACCTGGAAAGCTTCAGGAACGGAAGGAGCATGGAGTGACGGCGGTTCTGCCGGTGATCTGGAAGAGAATGAATGGTAAAGAATGGTGTAACTCAAAAGAATGAATGGTATGAAAAATAGATTATTTGCAATAGGTGCAATGATTCTCATGATGACAAGTTGCACGCAGGACGAACTTATTTCGTCCGATAACGGCAAAGAACCGGCAACGGCAGGTTCATGTCTGACGTTGGTTGGACTCTCGTCTCCGCAGACACGTGTTTCTATCGGTGACAAAACAGGTGACGTTTATCCGGTGCTCTGGAGCGAAGGGGATGCCTTGGGTGTTTTCTCCCGTACGGCAGGGACCGACATCAATAATGTGCAGTCTTTATTGAGTGATGAGTCGATCGGGCAGAACTCCGGCGTCTTTACTTCGGACGACGTGAAGATGGCGGAAGAAGGAGCTACGGAACTTCTTATTTACTATCCTTACCGGGCAAGTACGGAACTGGCCGAAAATGGCAACAAGATTACTTCTACCCTGTCTGTTGAGCAGGAACAAAGCCGTCCCGGCGATAGCCATCATATTGGAAAGTATGGTTTTGCGTTTGCCAAGGCTACGGTCAGCAGTCCGGATATGCTTGCTAAATTTACGTTGAACCATGCGATGGCGTATGTGAAGTTCAGCATCTCATCCCAGGAGCTTTCTACGTACAAGCTAAAGAGTGTTTCTTTATATGACAAGGAGACAAAAACTCCTCTTTCCGGTGTATTCACAGCAGATTTGGATACGGACGAACTGACCTACGGTACAGATGTGAAACCGTATGCCACTGTTTCACTGACTACTCCCGAACTGCTCGCTTCCGCACAGGATATATACCTGACTACATATCCTGCCGATTTAAGTGGCAAAGAAGTGTACATTGTCATCACTTTGGAAAATGACCAGCAGACTGTTACCATTCCTATTCTCAAAGAAGGAAAGCAACTGAAAGCCAATGCTGTCAATACGATTGCTGTCAACAACCTGAAACTTTCGGATAACTCCTGCGAATGGTATGAGCCGGTAGAGACACGTTTATTGGCAGGAGGATGGGCTTATGGCGAGTCCAACTGTCTGTTGACGAATATTTCTACCAGTGGCGTGAGCAATACGATGAGTGTGAAAGCACGTGGTAACTTTATGGAAGTGGAAGAACCCAAGTATGCCAAGACTATACTTAATTGCGATTTGGGTAATGCGAATAAAATGGTTCGGGTAAACGGCTCTGCTACAGATATTACTCCTGTGAATGGTGATTATACGATTACGGTAACAGGGATTCAAACATACGCCGGACTACCTGGCGGTTGCGGCCAGGTGGCTATCTATGGAGCGGATCAGACTACCGTCATCTGGAGTTTTATTATCTGGATGACCCCTACTCCGGCAGAACACCCTTATGGTAATACGGGATATGTAGTGTTGGATCGTAATCTGGGTACTTATATGACGTGTGAAGGAGACAACTGGAAGCAAAACGGTGTTTACTTCCAATGGGGACGTCCTACGCCGGTCGGCTGGTCGGGAACCGTGGGTACTAATATACCTACCGAAGCCACCAACGTCCGCTTCTCTATAGAAAATCCCCGTGCGTTGCTTTATACCAATAATGTGGATAATACAAAATCCGACTGGTATCTGGGTGCATGGACCGGTGCACGTACCGATCGTAAAGATGACTTCTGGGGTAACCCGAATGAATCGAGCACTTATCTCAATCCTTCTGACGGTCATAAATCTATTTATGATCCTTGTCCGAAAGGTTACCGGGTTGTGTCTCCCCGAGTATTGGATGAGATAGAGCAGAAAGGAGAATTTGTGAAACAGAGCGCAACTGCGGTATTTAAATATTGCTATGACGGTACGAATTACGCATATTGGCCGTTGGCAGGTTGTAAGTGGGGTTCCAACGGCGGTAATAATGGCAACAATACAGGATTGGATACCGCTAAGGGTGCCGCTTGCTATTGGTCTAACTCATCGGCTAGCAGTTATGGAAATGACAAGGATCAGGGAGCTACTTCTCTGTATTATAAAGTCTCCGATAAGACCTGGACACATTCCTCCGGTCGTTCCCATGCATTCTCCGTGCGTTGTATGAAAGATACCGAGAATCGTTGATTCTCTTCATGGATTCTCTTCATTGAGAATATGAAATAGAATTCCCCGTTATATGAAAGTTTCTGCCTGTCTCCGGATACAAGGTACTTTCATATAACGGGGAATCTGTTCTGTTTTTAAGATATTCACGAAAAAAGGAAAGAAAGAAAAGGGCCAAACAGAAAATAAACTGCATGAACAATTGCAAGAATATGCATTATCTCTCTTTATCTTGTATTTATTTCCTTGAAATATGAACGATATGGTGTAACTAAACCATCCGTTTGCCGTAATCAAACCCTTCGTTTGGTTTAAACAAACCGTCCGTTTGCTATAATCAAACCATCGGTTTCTTTTAAAGGAAGCTAAACTTGGTTTTTGAAGAGGATATATTGAGCTGGTTTGTCTTTTTCTACTGCCTATTTATAAATAGCAATCTGATATATCCTTTGTGATATGATAGCTATTTATGCTTTTGATTAACTGCTTTTATTGTAACTTGTTTGCTAATAATGCCTATTTTGTGTTATTTGCGAAATCTGTAACTCTAAATGGAGGGCGTTTTTCATGAAGTGCAAGGAAGGGCTCGAAATATAAAGAGCAGGATAGGTAAAATATACAATTCTTCATGTTGGCACTTCTTTCAGCAATCAATGTCTTTCCTTTATAAGCATGTATCTCTTTTAAATTACCATATATGGTGAAAAGCATGATAGTATGCTTTAATACTATGCTATTTATGTGCAAATTCACTGTATATGGTGAATTTACTTGTTTTTATACTAAAAAGATTCTATCTTTGTGAGAAAGTTTCTATATATGGTGAATTATGGATTTAATAGAGATAGGAAAACATATTCGCGAAAGGCGTAAGGAGTTGGGGTTGGATCAGTCTACGTTGGCCACTCTTGCAGGAATAGGGATTAACGCTTTGGTCCGCTTGGAACGTGGAAGTGGTAATCCCCGCTTCGATGTTCTTTTTAATGTCCTGAAAACTTTAGGACTTAGTATTCATATTCAATAATAGACACACATATGAGTCGATCTGCCAAAGTCTATATAAAAGGTATTTATGCCGGTCTGTTAACAGAAATAGATCGTGAACACTATTCATTCTGTTATGATACGGACTATTATAATAATCCACAACTCCCAGCTGTCTCACTGACCATGCCCAAGACACAGCAGGAATATACCTCTTCCTATCTTTTCCCTGTCTTTTTTAATATGACATCTGAAGGGGATAATCGGATTATTCAAGCTAGAAACCTGCATATTGATGAAGAGGATGATTTTGGTATTCTTCTGGCTACTGCCCATACAGATACAATCGGAGCAATAACAATTAAAAAAATGTGATAATGGGAACTGATATTCATATTTGTCCCTCACTTTTACGGGAGACTGGTGGAGAAAGCGGATATTCACCCAAAGCCTTGAAGCAGCTTTCTGATGGGAAAAATATATCTTGTGAATTACCTTACAGGCATTTTGACGATAATGTCGGTATTGATCTCTTCAATAACAATAGCAAACGCATATCCGTTTCTGGAGTCCAGATTAAGTATTCTTTAGTTGCCGATGACGGGATATTGCGATTGACCAAAGAGGGAGAACAGGGCGAATTCATATTAAAGCCTGTTCCCAATAATCTCCGTAACAAGGAGTTTTGTCCTGCTAACGAACATTTGACAATGCAGATAGCTGCGCAAGTATATGGGATTCCGACAGCTCCTAATGGATTATGCTTTTTTCAGGACGGAACCCCTGCTTATTTTGTACGACGTTTTGATTTGTCGGAGAAAGGAAAGTTACAAAAGGAGGATTTTGCTTCTTTAGCCGGGCTTACCAGGAAAAATGGAGGTTCCGATTATAAATATGACAATCTGGCCTATGAAGAGTTTGCAAGAATTATAGATAAATACAGCTCTGTCCCCCAAGTGGATAAATTGCGTTTTTTTGAACTTATCTTGTTCAACTTTGTCTATTCTAACGGCGATGCCCATTTAAAGAACTTTTCTTTATTGGAAGAGAAGAAAGGAAGATTCCGCCTATCTCCTGCTTACGATTTATTGAATACTCATCTCCATATAAACGATGGTATCTTTGCCATGAGCAAAGGTTTGTTTGTTAATCCTGAACCGGATTATTTCGGTGGTGCATCAGCGGTTACTGGGAAGACTTTTTATCACTTTGGCTTAAAAATAGGTCTACCCGAGCGTTTGGTAAACTCTTGTCTCGAAAAATATAGTAAGATATATGAATTGACTGATCAACTGATTGAACATTCTTTTCTCTCTAAAGAATTGAAAAAGCAATATAGACTTATGTATAAGTCAAGAGTCGGGAGCTATCTTAGTGTTATTGAGTAATAATGTGCACATTATTACTCTTTTTTTATATTAAGATGAACAAGATCCCCAAAAAGATTTGTCTAACATAAGAATCTGTTCTTTTTGTCATTCTTCTTTTCTGTTCCGATAATTGGCCGGTGATGTTCCCAAATGCGCTTTTACGTATTTCCCGAAAAAGGACTGATTGGGGAAGTTGAACTCTTCCGCAATTTCCTTGATAGACTTTTCCGAACGTTTTAATCGGTATTTGATATGCTCCACGGTAGTTTCGTTAATCAAATCCAACGGAGTCCTGCCACATGCCTGCTTGATGACTTTCGAGAAATGCTTCGGAGTATAACAAAGCTCGTTGGCAAAATAACTCACCGAACGGTGCATACCCTTGTCCTTCGATAACAGTTCCATGAACTTCCGCAAAATGTAATTCACCTGTTTGATGCCTTCTTTCGAACCTTCCATGTTGCCGGAAGCTTCGATTTCCTTATGAAGCTGCCCCATCATTTCGCAAAAGATAGCGGAGAAGAGATGTTGTATCACTTCTTTGTGGTAACAATGAGGCTCATCGTTTATTTTCGCTATAATTAAATCCCGGTAGAATCCGAAGACTGTTTGATCCTCCCCGTTGTCAACCGACTTCACCGGATTGTTGTGGATATGAATGGCAGTATTCCACGTTTCCTTTTCCATTTTAATAATACGTTGCAGGAAACGGGTAGAGAACCCGGCAAGCCTGACCTTATATTTAGGACTTAGCATTGTATGGCTGATAATCGTGTTGGGTAGACCGAGCAGCAGCTCGCCCGCCTGCAACTTATAGGTCCGGTAGTTGACGTCTAACTGGATGCACCCTTCTATACAAACCGCGATGAGAAAACAATTCAGTTTGATTGTATCATTACTATAAGGAGTCCCCTCCAGACTGTTGACTATCGCAAAATCATCATCGATATAATCAAGGACGTGCTGACTGTCCTTAAAATCCTCTATATCCACCGTAATAATGTTCTCTTTTTCCATGTTCTTTCCTTTTTTACTTTTTGCAAAGTTGGTGAATAATCGGGAAAACAGAATGTCCCATACTTCTTCAGATTTGTTTGATATGTCGTTTATTGCCAAATAGTTAGCTATAATAAACGTAAATGGCGAAAATAGGACATTTATGGAGGGAAATTGGTCACTCTTGCCTTGTTCTTTTCTCCTACTTTTGTCCAGGATTTAACAAAAGACCAAAAGAGAAAGTATGATTACAGTAAGCAAAAAATGGATACGGCTGATAGGGATTGTCGGTTGTACAGTGTGGATGGCATCTTGCAAGCAAGCATCGGATGCGGGAGTGAAATCTTCTTCTTATGCAGTAATGCAGATAGAAGCGGTGGATAAGGAATTTTCTTCTTCCTATTCGGCGAGCATACGTGGGCGACAGGATATTGATATTTATCCGCAGGTGTCGGGAACGATTGAGAAACTCTGTGTGACCGAAGGGCAAAAAGTACGCCGCGGGCAATCGCTTTTCATTATCGACCAAGTGCCTTACAAGGCCGCACTGAAAACCGCCACTGCCAATGTGGAAGCAGCACGTGCCGCACTGGGTACTGCCGAACTGACCTACAAGAGCAACAAAGAACTGTATGCACAGAAAGTAGTTTCGGAATTCAGCCTGAAAACGGCCGAGAATTCTTATCTCACCGCCAAAGCTCAACTGTCGCAGGCCGAAGCACAAGAGATCAGTGCCCGCAACAATCTCTCTTATACCGAGGTGAAAAGTCCCAGTGACGGAGTCGTAGGTGCGTTGCCTTATCGTGCAGGCGCATTGGTAAGTGCCAATATGCCCTATCCGCTTACTACGGTCAGCGACAACTCGGATATGTATGTCTATTTCTCCATGACCGAGAATCAGTTGCTTGCCCTCACCCGCCAGTATGGCGACATGGACGAAGCGTTGAAGAACATGCCGGAAGTGGAATTACGCCTGAATGATAATTCGGTTTATAATAAGAAAGGTGTCATCGAATCCATCAGCGGCGTCATCGATCGGCAAACGGGTACTGTGGTGGCGCGCGTGGTGTTCCCCAACGAATCGCGGTTGCTTCATAGCGGAGCATCGGGCACGGTGGTAGTGCCGAGCATTTATAAAGACTGTATTGCTATTCCGCAGACGGCCACCGTGCGGATGCAGGATAAGACGATTGTATATAAGGTAGTGGACGGGAAGGCTGTATCTACCCTGATAACAGTGGCCGCAAACAATGACGGACGCGAATATGTGGTGCTGGACGGACTGAAAGCAGGTGATGAAATTGTATCGGAAGGCGCCGGACTGGTGCGCGAAGGCATGCAAGTTAAATAAGAAGGAGACTGATTATGAAAGGAAATATATTTATAAAACGGCCGGTGATGGCTATCTCCATCTCCGTACTGATTCTGGCTATAGGGCTTATTTCGCTCTTCACGCTGCCGGTGGAGCAATATCCTGACATTGCGCCTCCAACGGTATACGTAACTGCCAGTTATACAGGCGCCGATGCCGAGGCAGTGATGAACAGTGTCATCATGCCACTGGAGGAGAGTATCAACGGTGTGGAAGACATGATGTACATCAGTTCCAGTGCTTCCAATGCAGGTTTGGCTATTATACAGGTTTATTTCAAGCAGGGCACGGACCCCGATATGGCGGCAGTCAACGTGCAGAACCGTGTGGCGAAAGCGCAGGGATTGCTTCCGGCTGAAGTAACGAAAGTCGGCGTCAGCACGATGAAGCGGCAGACCAGCTTCTTGCAGATTGGTGCTTTGGTCTGCACGGACGGTCGATACGATCAGACGTTCCTTGCCAATTACCTGGACATCAATGTCATTCCCCAGATTAAACGTATCGAGGGAGTGGGAGACGTGATGGAACTGGGCGATACATACAGTATGCGTATCTGGCTGAAACCGGAACGGATGGCACAATACGGACTGGTTCCGTCGGACATTACCGCTGTGTTGGGTGAGCAGAATATCGAAGCTCCTACCGGTTCACTGGGCGAAAGCTCGAAGAATGTTTTCCAGTTTACGATGAAATATCGCGGACGCCTCAAAAGCGTGGAAGAATTCCGGAACACGGTTGTCCGTTCGCGGGAAGACGGTTCGATACTTCGCCTGCAAGATGTGGCAGAGGTGGAACTGGGTACGATGACGTATAGTTTCCGCAGTGAGATGGACAGTCAGCCTGCCGTTCTTTATATGATATTCCAGACAGCCGGTTCCAATGCTACCGCTGTTAACAAAGAAATCACTACGCAGATAGAGCGGATGGAGAAGAATCTGCCGGAAGGAACGGAGTTCGTCACGATGATGAGTTCCAATGACTTCCTTTTCGCTTCCATACACAATGTGGTGGAGACGCTGATTATTGCCATCATTCTGGTCATCCTCGTGGTCTATTTCTTCTTGCAGGATTTGAAGAGTACGCTGATTCCCTCTATCTCTATCATTGTGTCGTTGGTGGGTACGTTTGCCTGTCTGGTGGCTGCGGGTTTCAGTCTGAACATCCTGACACTGTTTGCGCTGGTGCTTGCCATCGGTACGGTGGTGGATGATGCCATTGTGGTGGTGGAGGCCGTGCAATCCAAGTTCGATGCCGGATATAAGTCTGCCTATCTTGCCACGAAAGACGCAATGGGCGACGTGACGATGGCTATTGTCTCCTGTACCTGTGTATTTATGGCTGTGTTTATTCCTGTAACCTTCATGGGAGGTACTTCGGGCGTGTTCTATACACAATTCGGTATCACGATGGCAACTGCCGTAGGTATTTCGATGATTTCGGCTTTGACGCTCTGTCCCGCTTTGTGCGCCATCATGATGCGTCCGTCGGACGGAACCAAGAGTGCCAAGAGTATCAACGGACGGGTACGTGCAGCTTACAATGCTTCGTTCAATGCCGTATTGGGTAAATATAAAAGAGGTGTGATGTTCTTCATCCGCCATCGCTGGATGGTGTGGACTTCACTGGCTGTTGCCGTTGCCTTGCTGGTTTACCTGATGAGTACCACTAAAACGGGACTTGTGCCGCAGGAAGACCAAGGTGTCATTATGGTGAATGTCAGCATTTCACCGGGAAGTACGCTCGAAGAAACCACGAAAGTGATGGACCGCTTGGAAAATATCCTGAAAGATACACCCGAAATAGAACACTACGCCCGCGTAGCAGGATACGGACTGATATCCGGTCAGGGAACTTCGTACGGTACGATTATTATCCGTCTGAAAGACTGGAGCGAACGAAAGGGCAAGGAGCATAGCTCGGATGCTGTGGTGTCTCGCCTCAACGGACAATTCCAGGCGATAAAGGAAGCACAGGTATTCAGCTTCCAGCCTGCCATGATTCCGGGTTACGGTATGGGTAACTCCCTCGAACTGAACCTTCAGGACATGACGGGTGGAGAATTGGCTACGTTCTATGAAGCGGCTATACAGTTCCTCGGTGCTCTGAACGAGCGTCCGGAGGTAGCGATGGCTTATACATCGTATGCTATCAACTTCCCGCAGATATCGGTGGAAGTGGACGCTGCCAAATGTAAGCGTGCAGGAATTTCGCCGAGTGCGGTGCTCGATGCGGTGGGCAGTTATTGCGGTGGCGCGTATATTTCCAACTATAACCAGTATGGTAAAGTATATCGTGTGATGATGCAGGCTTCGCCTGAATACCGCCTCGACGAGCAGGCACTGAATAATATGTTTGTACGCAATGGTACGCAGATGGCTCCGGTGAGCCAGTTCGTGACGCTGAAGCAAGTGCTGGGACCGGAAACGGCTAACCGTTTCAACCTTTACAGCACCATCACCGCCAATGTGAATCCTGCCGACGGTTACTCCTCCGGCGAGGTGTAGAAAGTGATTGAAGAAGTGGCTGCGCAATCTTTGCCGGCAGGCTACGGATATGAATATGGTGGTATGGCACGCGAAGAAGCAAGTAGCGGTGGTGCGCAGACGGTTTTCATTTACGCCATCTGTATCTTCCTTATCTATCTGATTCTGGCCTGTCTTTACGAAAGTTTCCTCATACCGTTTGCCGTTATCTTCTCCGTGCCGTTCGGGCTGATGGGGTCGTTCCTTTTCGCCAAAATACTCGGGTTGGAGAATAATATCTATCTGCAGACAGGTGTGATTATGTTGATCGGTTTGCTGGCTAAGACAGCCATTCTGATTACGGAGTACGCCATAGAACGTCGCCGCAAGGGAATGGGTATTGTGGAGTCTGCCTACTCTGCCGCACAAGTCCGCTTGCGTCCTATCCTGATGACGGTGTTGACGATGATCTTCGGTATGCTTCCGCTGATGTTCTCTTCCGGTGCGGGTGCCAATGGCAATAGTTCGCTGGGTACGGGTGTTGTGGGCGGTATGGCTGTCGGGACACTGGCATTGCTCTTTGTCGTTCCGGTTTTCTACATCATCTTTGAGTTTTTGCAAGAGAAAATCCGTAAACCGATGGAAAAGGAACCAGATGTGCAGGTGCTTTTAGAGAAAGAAAAGAGTGAAGTTGAACGCGAACGTAAATAAATGAAAGAAAGAATGAAGAAGAATATCATCACATTAGTTGCCATCAGTCTGTCGTTGAGCGGTTGTGGCATCTATACCAAATACGAACCCGCCACTGTCGTTCCCGACGATCTTTACGGCGGGGAAGTGGTGACCGAAGACACTGCCGGTCTGGGTAATATGGACTGGCGGGAACTCTTCACCGACCCTTATTTGCAGTCTCTCATTGAAGTGGGATTGCAGACCAATACCGACTATCAGTCTGCCCAGCTCCGTGTGGAAGAAGCACAGGCCGTACTGATGTCCGCCAAACTTGCTTTTCTGCCCGCTTTTGCTCTTGCTCCGCAGGGAACAGTGAGCAGTTTCGATACGCAGAAGGCTACGCAGACTTATTCGTTGCCCGTTACTGCCAGTTGGGAGTTGGACGTTTTCGGGCGTATGCGCAACTCCAAGAAACAGGCGAAAGCGCTTTATGCTCAAAGCGAAGATTACCGTCAGGCAGTCCGTACACAGTTGATAGCAGGTATCGCCAATACCTATTATACCCTGTTGATGCTGGACGAACAACTCGACATCTCCCGTCAAACGGAAGAGGCATGGAAAGAAACCGTTGCGTCCACCCGTGCATTAATGAATGCCGGACTGGCAAACGAATCGGCTGTGTCGCAGATGGAGGCGGCCTATTATCAGGTGCAGGGTTCGATCCTCGATTTGCAGCAGCAGATCAATCAGGTGGAGAACAGTCTTGCCTTATTATTGGCGGAGACGCCACGCAACTATGAGCGTGGTATATTGGCAAAGCAACAGTTTCCTGCCGACTTCTCGATAGGGATTCCTGTCCAAATGCTTTCTTCCCGTCCGGATGTCCGTTCGGCAGAGCGGACGTTGGAAGCGGCGTTCTATGGCACCAATGCGGCACGTTCGGCTTTCTATCCTTCCATCACTTTGAGCGGGAGTGCCGGATGGACAAACTCCGCCGGGGCGATGATTATCAATCCGGGCAAGTTTCTCGCGTCAGCGGTAGGTTCGCTTACGCAGCCGCTCTTTAACAGAGGACAGGTGGTGGCACAATACCGCATTGCCCGTGCGCAACAGGAAGAAGCGGCTCTCGGTTTTCAGCAAACGTTGCTCAATGCCGGTAGTGAGGTGAATGATGCGTTGATTGCCTATCAAACCAGTCAGGGAAAAAGAATCTTGTTGGATAAACAGATCACTTCCCTGCAAACGGCTCTGCGGAGCACTACTCTGTTGATGGAGCATGGTAATACAACCTATCTGGAAGTGCTTACCTCCCGGCAGTCGTTGCTTAGTGCGCAACTCTCGCAGACGGCAAATCATTTTACTGAAATACAAAGTTTAATTAACCTATACCGTGCTTTAGGAGGAGGTCAGGAATAAACTGTATCATACTCTCTGTTTTCTAATTTAATGAAAGAAGGGCTGCCGGAGAAGTGATTCTGTGGCAGCCCGTTTGTTAATCGGTCAATATGCGGCGAATTGGCTTGCAGCCGGAAACTTCAGCCAGCATAAAGAATAATGATGGTATTATTTATCAGCCAGACCTTTCTTTTTTCTTTCTTTATATTGACTGGGTGTTTCCCCGGTATATTGCTTGAAAGCCGTACTGAAATAACTCGGAGTGGTAAACCCTGTTTTCTCTGCAATTTCAGAGAAGGGCATATCCGTGCCGGATATCAATGTAATAGCTTTTTCTATACGGAGCTTACTGATATACTCGTTCGCTCCCATGCCTGTAAGTGCTTTCAGTTTGTTATAAAGCGAAGAACGGCCCAATCCTACTTCCTGGCAGATAAACTGGATGCCCAGGTTGGAATTTTCTATATTTTCCTGGATGATACTATTCAGTTTAATCAGGAATGTTTCGTCTGTCAGGCTGATGGTGCTTTCTTCCGGAGTGGGGATTAATCCTGCGTTCAAATACCTTTTCTTGGTATATTCCCGGTTTTTCAACCGGTTGCGGATAAGTTCCATTAGCATTTCCACTTCGAAAGGTTTGCTTAAATAGCCGTCCGCTCCATTCTTGTAACCGCTTATTTGGCTTTGCCTGTCATCTCTGGCAGTTAGCAGAATGACTGGGATGTGACTGATATTGATATCCTCTTTAATCGTTTTACAAAGTTTATACCCGTTCATCCGAGGCATCATCACGTCACTGACTATAATATCAGGGACATGGCTTCTGACCAGTTGAAGGGCTTCCCCCCCGTCTCCGGCGATAATTATCCGTTTGAAGTATCCTTCGAACGTTCTTTTCAGAAAGTCTGTCATATCCGGATTGTCATCCACTACGAGAATAGTGTATGGAGTGGTGTCGAATACCTCTTTCGCGGACGGCTGCCCGCTGTTATCATCCATCATCAACTCGTTCAGATAAGCTTTTGGCTCGCAGATGATTTCTTCCGGTTCCTGCCTCAACGGCAACTCAAAGAAAAAGCTGGCTCCGGTTTCTTCATTATCCTGTGCGCCGATAGAGCCGCCGTGCAGTTCCACCAGAATCTTGGAGTAAGACAAGCCGATTCCTGTTCCGCTCTGTTCTCCCGTTCCCTGGTAGAAGCGGGTAAAGAGCTTGTGCGTATCCACTTGTTTCAGTCCGCATCCCTGGTCGATGATGGAGATACGCACCCGGTTTTCTTCGGGCAGCAGTTCCGAAGCAATCGTTATTTCCGTGTCCTGCGGACTGTGTTTCAAGGCATTGATAAGCAGGTTACTTAGGATAATCTCGCATTTGTCCTTATCGAAACTGACTTTCTCTATCCGTGGGTCGAGCTGATAGCGGATATGCACATTCTTTGCTTCCCCCTCACTGATAAAATCCTGCGAAACGTGTTCAATCCATTGATTGAGCGGATGAGGCTGAATTTGCAGTTTACTCTCCCCTACTTCCATTTTCCGCACGTCGAGCACCATATTAATCAAGTTCTTCATCCGTTGTGCCTGCCGGTAGATGGCTTTTAACGGCAGATATTGGCTGTCTCCGGAAGAGAGCGACTTCAAAATCTGATTGAGTGGCGCATGAATAAGCGTCAGCGGAGTCCGTAACTCGTGGCTGATATTGATAAGAAAGCGTACCTTTTCCTCGTACATCTGTTTCTCATGCTCTTTCATCGCCCATTTCAGTTTTTCCTGATTACGTTTCAATGTTCTGCGGAAAGTTTCGATGATTATGGTGGCAATGAGAATGGCACAACCGAGAATGAACCACCACGTGCGATACCACGGCGGGAGTACGGTTAGTTCCAGTATTTTCTGGTTGGGAATCCAACTGCCGTCTTTCACTGTGCATGAAGCCATAATTTTGTAATAGCCCGGTGGTAACGACCGGATTACCAATTCCGGCTGGTACGATTCGATATACTGGTCGTTCAATCCCTCTATCCGGTAGCGATAGACTTTCTTGCGGAAGATATCCTCTTCTTTCGACATGATTCGGATAGTGATATTGCTGTTCCACGGGACAGAGATTGCTGCCGGACGACTATATAGCTTGTTCTGTGCAGGCTCACCATTGATGATAATATCCAACAGTTGCAGTTCCGGCATTTCCGATGTATTCAGCAGCAGCTGGCCGTCAATGCGCAGCATACCCTTTACACCGCCGATATAGACATCCCCCTCATTGTTTACCAACCGGGCGTTGGGCAGATATTCGTTTTGGATAGCTCCGTTCGACTCTCCGAAGAGAACGAACTTCTGTTCCTGTATAAGCCAGGCGAAAAGCAGATTATCCGCACCTATCCATACTTTGCCCCTCTGGTCGCATTGCACCATGTTGACTTCTGTAAACAAGTTGGTAGGGATGTGCGTCTGTTTTTGGGAAACGGGGTTGTAGTGGATAAGGCCGAAATTGCTTCCTATCCAGAAATCGCCGTGCTCGTCGTGTGACGCCGAACTGATTACGGTATCCTGATAACATTCGAAGGTTGTTTGCAGCAAGGAATCCCCATCGTGCAGTTCGTAGATATGTTTGAAATCGTTGATGTAAGTCCGGTTGTTCTCGTGCTTGAAGGGGACGAGCGTGCCGACAATACTTTTCCCTTCTTCTCCGGTGACCTTGTCGAATTTCTTTTCTTTCAGGTGATACTGGTAGACATGGTCGCCCAGTAATAACACGGTGTTGGGGGTGTTCTGATATAAGTTGACCGATTTACCCCGGTTGCAAAGTTGTGTCGTAGTTTCTTTGTCGACAATGGTAAAAGGCTGTTTCTCCCCGGTTGCGGGGTTGAATATGAATACTCCTTTGGAGAAAAGGGAAATCAGTAGTTTTCCGGGAGTGAATCCGCTGATAAACGCTATTTTATCGTTCCAGGTAGAAAGATAATGGGTGAATTTCTCGGTACGCGGGTTAAAGAGGTTGATACCGCCGCCGTCCGTACCAATCCAGATACTGTCGGGCGATTGGCGGTAAAGACTTCGCACGGTGCTGTTGCTTAGTCCGCGGTCGTTGCCGGGGACTACGTCGGTGTAGGTTTTCATGAACACTTCCCGGATGCTAATCAATCCGTTGCAGGTGCTTCCTGCCCATATATTGTTGTTATGGTCGTTGTGCAGGCAGAGAATGGAGTTGGCGGGGAGAGAGTAGTTTTCACGTCCCGGGATATATTCCAGTTGGGAGATTTCCCCGGTTTCGGGGGTGAGGATATTGATTCCGCCGCCGTCGGTTCCTATCCACAGTTGCCCTTCCCTTTCGGCGAGGCTTAGGACGATGTCGTTGCTGAGGGCGGAGTTGCGGGTGGAATACGAAGCCAGTAGTTTGCCGTCGTGTGAATAACAGCGCAGTCCGGCGCTGTAAGGGGCAATCCATATTCTTTTCCGGCTGTCGGTCATCATGGTGGTAATTTCCGGTCCGCAGTCGAAGGGGGGACGTCTGTGCTCTCCGGTATGCAGGTCTACGAGGAATATGCCCCTCCAACGGCTGCAACAGAGCAGCGTCTTTGAGTCCCACATACTGAGAGCGTTGATTTTAAAAGGGTTGGCATTGAAATATTGCAGAAGCCGGAGAGAAGAATCTTCGTAACTATATTTGTAAATCCTGTCCTTGCCGCCGAAAAGGATTCCGTCCGGGACAAGGCAGAAGGAATAGGCGGTGATATTCTTCCCGTCTTCGTCCGTGGGGAACGTGAAGTCGTTGCTCTGCTGTTGGTAGCGGGCAATGCCTTTTTCGGTCAGTACCCAGATGTTGTGTTGCTTGTCTTCGGCAATCTGATAAATCAGGTTGTGGAGAAGCGAGTTCGGGTCGTTTGCCTGGTGTTTGTATCTTTTCAGTTCGTGCCCGTCGAACTTTCCCAGTCCCGATTTGGTACCTATCCATACGAAACCCTGCTCATCCCGGAGAATACAGCGCACGTTGGAAGGCAGCCCTTCTTTCAGAGAGATTTGTTTAAAGTAATAGTGTTCTGCCCGGAGAGGGAGAACACCGACTAACTGTATGATAAAGAAAAGGCTTGGCAGAACAGCGTATTTGGTTTTCATGTAAAGCAGGTTTGTTTATGAGGACAGATGCCTTCTTTATAATACGGCTAACTTGTCCCCTTTTAAGGTGATTTCGTATTTTTTCCCTTTTACGGTCTTGAACTTGAGCGTCTTGTCTCCGTATCTTACGTTACAGGGGATTCCGGATTTGGAATGGATGATAGCTTTCTCCAGTTGTCCCTCTTTCCAGGAGATGGAAACCTCAAAATTTCCTTTGGCGCAGATTCCGCTTATTGAGCCGTTTGCCCATGCATCCGGCAAAGCGGGAAGAAGTTGGATGAATCCCATGTGGCTTTGCAATAACATCTCGATTATTCCTGCCGTACCGCCGAAGTTTCCGTCTATCTGGAAAGGCGCATGGGTATCCCAGAGGTTGTCCAGTGTACCGTTTTTCAATAAGTTGCCGTATAGTTTATACGCATGGTTTCCGTCTTGCAGTCGTGCCCATTGGTTGAGCTTCCAACCCATGCTCCAACCGGTAGCGCCGTCTCCGCGATGTTCCAGTACCACTCTGGCTGCCTGTGCAAGTTCGGGGGTAGTCACGGGAGAGATGGTATGCCCCGGATGCAATCCGAACAGGTGGTTGACGTGGCGGTGTTCATCTTTCGGGTCGTCTATGTCGGTAGACCATTCCAACAACTGACCGTAGCGTCCTATGCGGTACGGAACTAGTTTTGCCAATACATTCTCCCATTGTTTGCGTTCTTTGGCGTCCGTTCCGAGCACCTTGCTTGCCTGGATGGCGTCCAGTAATATTTCACGTACTACGGCATGCGCGAAAGTGACTCCCTCGTCCACCGGGCCGTGTTCGGGAGAAGTGGAAGGAGCGGCGGTGTAAGTCCCGTCGGGCTTGTGCCACAAGTGGTCTACCGCAAACTGTGCGCTGCTTTTGATAAGGTCGTAGCCGATTTCCTTTAAGAATTTCGTGTCACGGGTATAATCATAATACTCCCATATATGCGTTGCCAGCCACGGACCGACGGTAGGATTCAGGTTCCATGCCATAGATTTGCTGGATAAGGGAGCTGTGAATCCGAAGATATTGGCAGAGATGGATGCTGTCCATCCGCGGGCGTTGAAATAGGCTTGTGCTGTCTTCTCGCCGGGTTTTACCAAGCTGCGTATAAAGTCAATCAAAGGCCATGTACATTCAGAGAGATTGGTGGGGCACGCAGGCCAGTAATTCATTTGAATGTTGATGTTATTGTGGTAATCTACCCGCCACGGGCCGTCGGTATTGTTGTGCCACAATCCTTGCAGGTTGGCTGGCATGTTGCCGGGGCGCGAACTGGCTATGAGCAGATAGCGTCCGAACTGATAGTACAATTGTTCGAGCTGATAGTCCGGCACGCCTTTCTTATAGCTAGCCAGTCGTTTGTAGGTCGGCAGGTTGGGAGTGCCGATTTCCGGATTGATTTCAAAACGTACCCGATTGAACAGCGCGGTATAATCGGCTTCGTGATTACGATAAAGCTCGTCATAACCTTTTTTCAGGGCATTGTCCATCATAGCCAGAGTCGTTTGTGACGGGTCGTTGCCGACGTAGGCTTTCGGGTCTTTGAAGTCTGGGGCAAAGTTCATCTTATAATCGGTATCTGCCGTAAGCAGGAATACCACTTCGTCAGCATCCTTCACAATAATCCGGTCGTTTTCTGCTTTCAGTGTTCCCCCTTTGTGGATAGCTTTGATTCGGAAAGCGAATTTCATTCCGTTGTTATTGAGAACGCCGGTATATACTAATCCGTCGTTTCCATCTGCTTCCAGATGGCTTTTTGCTTCGTTGTTGGGACAATAGCTAAGTACAAGATTCTGTTTTCCGCCTTTGTCGGCAGTAAACTTCATGACCATAACGCTGTCTGGATAGGATATGAAGTATTTACGTTGATACCGTATCCCGTCTTTGTAAAATTGCACCACAGCCATCGCCGAATCCAACGACAGGATGCGGCGGTAATTGCTCATATTGATTTCGCTGAGTCCGGTTTCCACATAAAGCTCTCCCATCGTGGTAAAAGCACCGAAGCGGAACGGAGTCTCGTCTTTTTCTTCATAAGCTCCCAGCCCGTTGAAGTTTTCCTGCGTGAGATACCCCGCCTTTTTAGAATCCCCGTCCAGGAAAGCCTGCCGGATTTCTTTCAGTACACCTGACGACTGTTTGTTTACGTTCCAATAATACTCGGCGCCTTTGGCGGTATTCGGCCCCCCTTTCCAGAGAGTTTTTTCATTCAGTGTGATTCGTTCTGCGGATATGGAGCCCATGATATTCGCTCCCAGGCTGCCATTCCCGATAGGTAGCGAACGGCTTTCCCATGCTTTGTCCGGATTCGCCCCTGTGCCGTTGGCACGTAGCCAGATAGCTTGTCCATCGAGATTGTTGGGAGTGTCGAACCATACGGAAAGCCCTTGAGTATAATCCACCGTCTCTATGGACGCTGCGGAAAGAGAAAAAAGTGTGCAAAGAATAAGAGGGCAGAGTTTTTTCATAATATGTGTTGTTTA
The DNA here is from genome assembly GCF_020982715.1 of Bacteroides sp. 1_1_30. Lineage (NCBI taxonomy): Bacteria > Pseudomonadati > Bacteroidota > Bacteroidia > Bacteroidales > Bacteroidaceae > Bacteroides > Bacteroides sp. 1_1_30. Next base: position 46,006 of record NZ_JAJKHN010000006.1, on the reverse strand, counting down.
AAGGAATGTGAGATACAAAGGTACTTGTTTTTTAAGATTCTGTCTAGCGGGTTGGTTTCAATTTTTACCAATAGGCTTTTAAAAATCGCTAAAAGTGCTTCTTTGTGGGTTTGGTAAGATGTTTCTAATGAAGAACCGGGTCTGGTTTACATTCAGTATATCCAATTTTCAAAGAAAAACACTCCGACGGATGATGTCCGGTCTGGAGATAAATACTACCTTTGTTTCCTATATAAAAACAAGTATGTATCTGACAGGTATGAGCCGGGAAGAATTATATGCCGAAGCATATAAGGACCTCATTGCAATATCGACCCCAATGAACATGTTTATAGATAAGGTGTGTAAGAAAGCAACGATGATGAGTCCATTTTGATCTATTGTTTCTTGCAGTACTCATGGAAGAGTATCAGGGCAGAGAACATTTTTAAAATCATTTGTTTGTGAAAGTAGCGGAAAGAGCGTATCTTTGTTTGCACTGATAAAAAGTGAACTCATAAATACACCGGATTATGGAATATGTATCATCAGAAAGAAAGTTGCTGCCATACGGCATGATGAACTTTGCGGATATTCGTCTTGATAATTATTATTACGTGGATAAAACCTCGTTCATCCCTGTAATAGAACAATCGGACAGATTCTTCTTTTTCATCCGCCCGCGCCGGTTCGGCAAGAGCCTTACGCTGAACATGTTGCAACACTATTATGATGTGCGTACACGTGACAAGTTCGATGCCCTGTTTGGCGACCTCTATATCGGAAAGCATCCCACACGAGACCGTAACAGTTATCTGGTGCTGTATCTCAATTTCTCAGGAATTAGTGGAGAGTTGCACAACTACCGTCAAGGGTTGGATGCACATTGCAATACCAGCTTCGATTATTTCTGTGATATTTATGCAGAATACCTGCCGAAAGGCATTAAGGAAGTCTTGAATGAAAAAGCAGGAGCTGTTGAGCAGTTGGATTATCTATATCATCAGTGTGAACTTGCCGGGCAGCAAATATATCTTTTCATTGACGAATATGACCACTTCACCAATGCCATCCTCTCGGATGCCGAAAGCATTCACCGATATACGGAAGAGACCCACAAGGAAGGCTACCTGCGCGCCTTCTTCAATAGGGTGAAAGCCGGAACCTATTCCAGCATCAAGCGTTGCTTCATCACCGGAGTGAGTCCCGTCACGATGGATGACCTCACCAGTGGATTTAATATTGGCACCAACTATTCCCTCACACCGAAATTCAACGCAATGATGGGTTTCACCGAGGACGAAGTCCGCGAAATGCTGACTTATTATTCTACTAAAGCTCCATTCCATCACACTGTAGATGAGTTGATAGAACTTATGAAACCGTGGTATGACAACTATTGCTTTGCGCAGGAGTGTTATGATCAGCCAACCTTGTACAACTCCAATATGGTGCTCTATTTCGTTAAGAACTATATTGATAATAACGGAAAGGCACCGCGAAATATGATAGAAAGTAACATTCGTATCGATTACGAGAAACTGCGTATGCTTATCCGCAAGGATAAAGAGTTTGCGCACGATGCCTCCATTATCCAGACTTTAGTGAGCCAGGGATACATCACCGGCGAGTTGAAAGACGGTTTCCCAGCTGCCAACATTGTAGATTCCGATAATTTCGTGAGCCTGCTCTATTACTTCGGCATGCTCACCGTGAGCGGAACATTTGAAGGCAAGACCAAACTCATCATACCCAACCAGGTAGTGCGCGAACAACTCTATACTTATCTGCTGAATACATACAATGAAGCCGACCTCAGTTTCAGTAACCATGAAAAAGATGAGCTATCTTCCGCCTTGGCATATCGTGGTGCATGGCAATCTTACTTCGACTACATCGCCGATTGCCTGAAACGCTACGCCTCTCAGCGCGACAAGCAGAAAGGAGAATCCTTCGTACATGGCTTCACTCTTGCCATGACAGCGCAAAACCGTTTCTACCGTCCCATCTCCGAAGCAGACACGCAATCCGGATATGTTGACATTTTCCTGTCTCCCATGTTGGAGATTTACCCTGACATGAGCCATAGCTACATCATCGAGTTGAAGTATGCCAAATACAAAGACCCCGAAAGCCGGGTGGAGGAATTGCGGGCGGAAGCTATTGCCCAGGCCAACCGCTATGCTGACACCGACAGGGTGAAGAACGCTATTGGCACTACGCAACTACACAAGATTGTGGTAGTGTATAAAGGTATGGAAATGAGAGTTTGCGAGGAGGTAAATTCTTGAGATACAGCATTCGATAGCTGTTAATTATCAGGAAAAGAAGTAGAGAGCTTATAAAGTAATATTCATTTCGGTATAGTACTGAATCATTACAGCATCGAATAAATTTCTCCACTGGATATTTATTTTTCATCTTTCCATCTCCCCTTTCACCTTTTCTCTGTCTCTTCGATGAGTAAAGAGTTTGCGGGTGAAGTGCAACCACTTCACCATCTCTTCACCTGTGGCGATTAGTTTCAAAAATTGTTTCAAGGCTTGAAACAATCCGTTTCTCGGTGTGAAACACTTCGTTTCATACGGTGAAACACTTTGTTTCCAGGCGTGAAACTTTTAGTTTCAAATAGGGTTGAAACTAATTACGAAATAGCTTTACTAATCTTTCTCTGATGGTGGAATCAGAGAGTAGAAATTTGATTCGATTATGAACTTGTTCAAACACCGACTTTTGCCCATATGATGAATCTATATACCCTGCTTGTCGGACATATATATTCAGCGTGGTGAGTATATATACCTACTACGCTGGATATATAGATCCATCAGCTAATTTGAAAGAACTGAATGCGCTGAAAGCACTCTACCTTGTTTGCAGTATCTTTCTGCGAGGGACGTCTTTTTTCGCTTTCAGCCGCTATTTCCTTCTATCAAGGCGTTTGCAGACAAAATTGAAACGGATGGAACCGGATTATAACATGAATATTCAATAAGAGGGCTTTGGTAAGGTTAGAACCGGATAGTTGGATATTGTAATCATTGTCTTTTTGTGATAAGAACCATTTCTCCGATGGAACGGGTTGATTTGGTGAAAAGTGAATATTTAATGGCTATTTTTAAAATACCTCTTTTTAAAAGCTACTCTACCTTTGTGACAAGAATGTTAGTTGGAAAAGCTATCTCGGCTCTTCATTCTTAAATCTGATGTCTATGAGACTTATTTTGTTAGCTAATGAATATATGAATCTTTATTATTAAATGTAGTATTATGAAAAAAAAGAGGCTTATGAAAAAACAAGGCTGCTTTGTTGTTCTTATGATGATGCTCTTGCTATTTCCTTCAGGAGCGTTTGCACAGCAACAAATGATTAAAGGACAAGTGGTAGATGATAAGGGGGAAACCATTATTGGAGCTACGGTCATGGTAAAAGGGGCAAAAGAAGGTACTTTGACCGACATTGACGGTAACTTTTCTGTCAAAGGTAAAATTGGCAATACCTTAACCATCTCTTACGTGGGTTATTCTCCCCTCGAAGTAAAAGTGACAAAACTTGAAGGCAACCGCTTCGTATTGCGGGAAGATTCAAAACTTCTTGATGAGGTTGTTGTAGTGGGTATGGACAAGCAGAAACGTAGCACCATTACGGCTGCTGTGTCTACTGTAAAGTCCGACGCTATTGTCAACCGCCCTATTACCGACTTGACAAGTGCCCTGCAAGGTAACGTAGCCGGTTTGAATTTTGATACAGATGCAGTATCCGGTGGTGTTGGTGGTGAAACTGGTGCTGAAATTAAATTCAATATCCGTGGTGCAGGTTCTATTAATGGAAGTGAACCATACGTGTTGGTAGATGGAGTGGAACAGAGTCTTCAGAATGTAAATCCGAATGATATCGAATCAATCAGTGTATTGAAAGACGCCTCTGCAGCGGCTGTATATGGTGCGCGCGCTGCTTATGGTGTAGTATTGGTTACTACGAAAAGCGGTCGGAAAGAAAAGGCACAGGTCACTTATCGTGGAACGGTCGGGTTCAGTTCACCTATTAATATGCCGGATCAGATGAACTCTATTCAGTATGCTAATTACATAAATGAAATGGCTGCCAATGGAGGTAATAAGCAGATAATTTCTGATGATCTTATTAAGAAGATGGAGGGGTTCATGCAAAATCCTTATTCGGCAGAGTTTCCGGGTATAAATGCGAATGCACTCGGGACAGATTGGGCATCTTCGAGAGATGCAGTATATGCAAATACAGACTGGTTCGATTTCTATTTTAAAGATGCTGCTATCCGTCATTCACACAATCTGAATGTAACGGGAGGTTCGGATAAGTTCAACTATTATGTAGGGCTAGGATACACTTATCAGGAAGGCCTGCTTGACCAGGTAGACGATAATCTGAGTAAATACAATGTAAATACGAAACTCCAGATTAAGGCTAATGACTGGCTGAAATTCAATTTTAACAATAATATAACGTTGAATATTATTAAGCGTCCGATGCCAAACCAGCTTATTTTCTACGCACGCGTTGGACAATCAATTCCGAATGCTCCGACGCATTATCCGATTGAATCCCAATATAATGACGCTACGGAACTTCGTAATATGAAGGAATCGCATTATGTACAGAATCGTATTTCGGATGCAATGTCTTTTTCTGCTACTGTTACTCCGTTGAAAGGATGGGATATAGTGGGAGAAATGAAAGTCCGTTTTGATGTGGAAGACAATAGTTTCAAGCGTGGATTTCCTACTTATGAAAAACCTGACGGAAGATTAGTCATGAACTCAGGTACAGATCAAGGGTATGCGTATCCGGGAATGAGTTACCTCAACTCGAAATGGGGTTCTTATACCCATGGCAATGCCTTTAATTATTATCTTTCTCCCAATGTGTCTTCATCTTATACTCATCAATGGGGAAGTCATTTCTTTAAGGCTATGGCAGGTTTCCAGATGGAATTACAGGAAAACTCCAGCGACTATACTTATAAAGACGGTCTTCTAACTGACGACATTTATTCTTTTGCCAGTGCCAATGGTATGTTATATGCGGGAGATGACCGTACGCATTGGGCTACGATGGGTATGTATGCCAAGTTGAACTGGAACTATAAGGAGACATATTTTCTGGAATTTAGTGGGCGTTATGATGGCTCTTCCCGTTTTGCACCGGGAAATCGTTGGGGATTCTTCCCTTCTTTCTCTGCCGGTTATGATATAGCCCATACGGACTATTTTAAGAATTGGAATCTTCCATTTTCCCAACTGAAAATACGTGTTTCTTATGGACGCTTGGGTAATCAAAATACGAAAGGACTTTATGATTATCTTGGGCTAGTGGATTTGTCGGCTGGTTCATCCAATGCCTGGCTGTTGCCGGGAGTGAATGCCACTCCTTCCAAAGGAGTAATTGTCAATACACCTAAGATGGTCAGCCCTTATATTACGTGGGAGAAAGTGGATAATGCCAATCTTGGTATCGACTTGATGTTACTGAACGACCGGCTTTCTGTTACTGCCGATATTTATCAGCGTACAACACATGACATGATTGGCCCGGCTGAGGCTATTCCGGCTATCGGGGGTATTAGTGATGATAATGCGGCAAAGGTAAATAATGCTACGCTACGAAATCGTGGTTGGGAATTGTCTGTACAGTGGCAGGATAAATTGAAATGTGGTTTTAGCTACGGTGTCGGATTCAATGTGTTCAACTATAAGGCGGTAGTTACAAAATATAATAACCCGGAAGGACTGCTTTTCAACAACCATACCGGCTTACCGGGGAATAAAGGATATTATGAAGGAATGGATTTGGGTGAAATATGGGGATATCAGGCAGATGACCTTTTTATGAGCAATCGAGAAGTGGATGAATACCTCAAGAAGGTGGACCTTAGCTTTTTCAAATCAAGCGACAGGTGGCAGCGTGGTGACGTGAAATACATTGATTCTGACGGTAATGGAAAAGTAGATCCGGGTAAAGGTACATTGGCAGATCATGGTGACCTAAAGAAGATTGGCAATGCTACTCCTAAATATTCTTTCGGTATCAACTTGAATGCCGGATACAAAGGATTTGAAGTGTCAGCTCTCTTCCAGGGAGTGGCTAAGAGACAATTCGCGATGGCAGGTGCCCAGTATCTTTATGGTGCAAACTGCTATTTCAAAGAACATCTTGATTATTTCAGCGCCCAGAATCCCGGCGGATATTTACCGCGCTTGGTTGACTCTAGTACTAAAGACTATGAAGCGAATGCAGGCTATAATACAACTCGTTATTTATTGAATGCGGCTTATATGCGTCTGAAAAATTTGACGGTTTCTTATAACTTTAAACCTCAATTGGTGAAGAATATGGGTCTGAGTGGCTTGAAAGTATATTTCACTTGCGACAACTTATTCACTGTCACTAAGTTGCCGAAACAATTTGATCCCGAAACAATCAATCAGGTGAACTGGATAGTTGGTGGTAGCAATGCTGCCGCTCCGGGACTTACTTCACCCTTGACTCAAAATGGTAATGGTAGAGTATATCCGATGAACCGGAATTTTGTATTTGGAATTGATGTCACATTTTAATTAGAGAGGAACTATCATGAAAAAGAAAATAATTATCCTGACAGCCTTCATGGGGCTGCTATTGTCGGCCTGTTCTGATTTTCTAGATCGGAAACCATTGACGCAGCCTGAAGATAAAGGCTTTTTAGTAGGTCGGGAACAGCTGGAGAACTACATTAATGGTTTATATAGCGCATTGCCGACACCCACTCAATTTGGTATGAGTGTCAGAGGAGAAGAAGTGAATAGTGACAACATTTTGGCAGAGAAGTATGACAAACGCCTGAATGGTGAGAATAATCAGTTCAGTGGTGCTACTGACTGGGAGAAGGGTTATCAAAATTTGCGTAATGTCAACTATTTCTTCTATCATTATGAGGTTCCGGAGAACTTGGAAACAGATGAAGTTCTTTCACTCAGGGGAGAAGCTTATTTCTTACGTGCATATTGGCACTTCTATTTGCTTACCCGCTTTGGAGATATACCTATTATGGATGATTTTTGGGATGGAAACGCGACATTGGAAGGTTTGCAGATTCCGGCTTCGAAACGTTCGGATGTTGCCCGGTTTATATTAAGCGACTTGAAGGCTGCTATCGGTGAGATTCCCGAAGCAAAGGCAAGTCTGTTTCCCCGTAGCAAATATTCGGGATTACGTATTAACAAAGAGGCGGCTGCTATTTTGGCTATGAGAGTGGCGCTTTATGAAGGCTCATGGGAAAAATACCATAAAGGGACTGATTTTGCTAAGGAAGATAATTCTGCCGAGTTCTTTCAAGAAGTATTGAACTGGGGTGACCAGCAACTTTTTCCTGCAGGTTTGACTTTGAATACAAAGGAGACTGATGATGAGGCTGTTAATCCGGAAGATGCGTTTGCACACTTATTTAATAAAGGGGATTATTCCCAAATTTCGGAAGCGGTATTCTGGAAGAAATATTCCGTGGATGGTGGTGTATATCATGTGTTAGGCCAATTGCTTGCCGGAGGAGTGATAGATAACCAGGGACCTGCAGGATTATCAAAATCATTGGTCGACAATTATTTGAATGCAGATGGTTCTTTTATTAATCCGGAGGATGAAAAGTATAAAGATTTCAATCAGATGTTCGAAGGCCGTGATGGGCGACTTCTTGCCACTGTGATGCATACGGGATCCAAATTTCGTTCAGCAGCCGGATCGAAAGCTGCTAAACCAATGAATGTGAAAGCTTATGATGCTACTGGTACTGAAGAAGAAATGAAAGAAAAAAATGCTGATATTGTTTGTCCGAACTTGACTGGTGACGGTAAATACAAAAGTGTTACGGGATTCCATATTAATTTGGGTATTGACACTGCTTATGTAGAGGGAAACTGTGAAACGGGTATTATTTTATTCCGGTATGCGGAAGGATTGCTCTGTTATGCGGAAGCTGCGGCAGAATTGGAAGGAAAATGGAACGACGCTGTATTGAATAAAACATTAAAACCACTGCGCGAAAGGGCAGGTGTGACATGGGTAGAGCCGAAAGCTGATCCTAATTTCCCATTTACCGGCCTTACTCCTTTGTTGCAGGAAATTCGCCGTGAACGACGTTCGGAACTGGCTCTTCAGGGATTCCGTCTGGACGATTTGATGCGTTGGGCAGAAGCCGGAACATTGAAAGGTATGAAAGGACGTGGCAGAGGTGCTTATTTGGGTGAAGACGGTATCCTGTATCAAAGTTACTCGCCCAAAGATCATGAGACATTGAAGTCTGTATTGGTAGATAATGACAAATGGATGGATCCGTTGCAACAATATTTGCCGAATGGATATCTCTTTAATTTGAACCGGGATTATTTATTGCCGATACCACAGGATGAATTACAGATGAATCATCAGATACATCAAAATCCGGGTTGGGAGACAGTTAGCGAATAAATACTTAATGAACCATATTATTATGATAAAGAAAATACTATATAGATTTTTGCCCGTTTGCCTGCTAGTGGCAGGATTTTCGGGTTGTAAGGACGATACGATGGAGCCATTGCCGGAAACTGTGCCTTTGATAGTGGAAGCAAATGCAAAGAGCTTTGTAATGGGGGAGAAATTGATACTTACTGTAAAAGTGAATGATACAAAGAATCCGGATCGGGTTTCTAATGAGGATTTTGATATTTATCTCACTGCCAAAGACGGAGAGAAAGATGCTTCAAAAACGGCATTCAAATCTTTCCCTTCAATGGTTACTTTCCCAAAAGGAGAAAAATCATTCGATATAGAATTACCGATTATCGAGAGAGGATTGGAAGCTAAACAGAAGTTGTATGTGAATGTAACATCTTTTGTGCGTGGTTATGCTATGAAGGAAGCTACTCAATCTATTGTTGTTTCCGATCTCCATTATACCATAGTATCTTTAAAAAACAATTCGGATAGAGTGATAAATGAGGGTGACGAGTTTACTATTCAGGCGGAAGTTCCTGTTCCGGTGATGGATGATATGGATATTAATATCACTGTACCTGATGAGCAGAAAGATTTTTATGTGACGTTGCCCCCTGCTACATTGACTATTAAAGCTGGAGAAAAAACAGGAGAAGTGAAAGCTAAGACCAAGCATAACACATAAATCCGGAAAAACCAGACGTGCCGCTTAACAAAAACGATGCGTTTCAAAAAGTACAAAAACGACGCGTACAAGAAAAACGGTGAGCGCGGTCCTATTCAGCATGATCAAAGCCCACCGTTTTTCTTTCACTTGAACCCTCTTTAAATGGCTTTAAAATATCATTTAAAAGCCATTGCAGATTCAAAATAATTTCCTATCTTTATGCAATTGTTAGGCTGCTATACCTGACACCTCATCCGGCTTCGTGTACAGCATCATGTCTGTATATTTAGCTTGATAGTTTACGCTTGCACTAAACTCCACTTTCCTGCATTCCTTGAATGGGCTGCCGACAAATGGGTTTCGGTCCATCCAGTCGCACAGTTCTAAAATGGAGGACTTGTTCGAGGTGAAGTACACGAACGAATGCCCTTTCAGAACGGTTAGTACATCCAGATAGTCAGCCAGACGCCAGAACATCTTGTAAGTACCCACCTCGGTGGAGAGGTACGGCGGATCAACCAGGAACACCACACCCGGAACATCTTTGTAACGTTTGAATACTTCCTTGTAGTCTTCGCTGGTTATAGTCAGTCCTTCCAGATAATCCTTTGCTTCGGGATAGTCTGTCTGCCGAATCCTATTGTAGATGGCTTCTTTCTTCATTCCTTCCAAACTGGTCACATATTTCATGGCGAACAACAAGGATGCGGAAACCGTGATATAATCCACGTAACCGTGCTCTTTTTCTTCCCTCTCAATACGAGCAAACATTTTATCGCGAACCTCCCCGGTTATACGTTTGTTTCTGGGTTCCCCTTCAGCTATCCGACGCAAATCGGATAACAGCACATTGGTGGCCGGGATATTTACAAGTCGGCAGCGGTAGTTGTCGAAGTCATTATACACAACGGTGGCATCAGGCCTGACACATTTGGTAATATGTGACAGCAGGCCCGAGCCGCCAAACAAGTCCACAAACACGGTGCTGTCCGGGAACTGTCCCAGCACCTTGATAAATTCCCTCGCAAACATGCGTTTCTGCCCCACGAAAGGAAGCGGGGCGGACAAATACATCTTTCTCATTTCATTCTGCTTTAAAACGGCCGCAAAGGTCCACAGAATAAACGAAAAACAGCGGGAAACATGAACTGTTCCCGCTGCAAGACATATACAGCAAACTACACGTTCAACCCGAAGCGGACCGTCTCGTCACCGGCGATCAGCGCACGGGTGCCCGGGATATTATTCTCGTAGATATGTACATTGCCCAGATAGAGAGTGATCGACTTCAAGGGAAGTTCTATCTGCCGCGCCATCAGGTACAGGTGGTAAATATCGGAAGGTAGCCCGAGGTTTGCGTCACTGCTGCGCTGGTAGGCGGACAGAACCAGTTCACCGCCATCTAACTGGAACTGTACCAGACTCAAACAGGGTGCCTGGTTGCTCTCGGCACCGGTTTCGCCCAGAAAAAGCACGTAGTTCTTGCTGTTGCGCCTCTCCCGGTTAATTTTCGCTATCAACGGAGGCAGCTTCTCGAAATAGGTCGGGTAACTGTTCACCAGGATGGAGCCGCAATAGTCCCACCAGTTGATGCCGGCCTCCCGGTACTTCTCCACGTTGCGCTCACCCTGCATAAATAACTGCAACTCGCTGCGGAGCTTCTTGCGGGCGATATTATGCCCCTCGAATATGTCAAGCAGGTCCGCCGGTGTCAGTGACAGCTGCTCGTTCAGAAGGTATTGTATATTTCCCTTCTTGTTGGTCTGTGTTTTTCCCGTGGCAAGAATCTTGTCCAGGATACGGTAATACTTGTTCATAGCCATTTCCTCCTTCTAAATTTGAAACACCCTAAAGATAAGGGGAAACGGCACTCCCTACGACATAAAACAACCCGTTCACACTGCAAGCGTCTTGCAGTCGCTCTGGAATCGTTTCACCAAGGCATAAACCTTACGTTCGCTCACCGAATACTTTTCGGACAATACGGCCACAGCATACGAGACTTTTTCACCTTGATCGAGTAGGCGGGTATAGTCCGCGTACAGGTCGATATACCGGGCATCTTCCAGACGGATGCCGGCCGCCTGAAGCCTTTTCAACAGCTCCCGGTTAAAGTTTAATATCTCAATCACTTTCATACAACAAAAAAATTATATCTTTGCATCGCCAATCATTTTTTAGACAACAAAAAAAACGTCAAACCGTGACAGAGGGTATTTGCCCCCGGTCGCGCGGTTTGGCGTTTCATGTTTATAAAAGTGATTGGCGTTACTTTTTAACAGGCCGGGGGCTTTTTTCTTATCCTCCCCCGAAGGATTTATTCCACCCGGTACTTCTCCGGATCAAAAGCGTCTTTCTTCCTCCAGCCGTCAGACAGCGTGTCCTGAACATGCTTCATGGCTTTCGTGTAGAAATCGGTCAGTTCCTCCAGTGTGACGAACTCCCGATATTGGGGAACCTCATCCGTACCGAACTTGAATGTCACGGGAAGCGTAGCACCACCAGTCTGTACGGCCAGATCATACGCTGCCTTATAATTGAACTGGTTTTCACTTGACAGCCATACCGGCATACCTTCATAGAGAAAACCGGAAAGTATCTCACGGTCAATTTGCTCATTACACCAGTCTGTAATGACGGACTTTATAGTATCCATGTGAGGTCTGCCGACAAAGCCTTCCTCCATGTAGGAGGCGGATCCGTCCTCACGTTCCTGTACATCCCAGCGGATGCGCCATCTGTTGCGTGCCGGGCTCACGCACTCGATCAGTTTTATCCCGGATGTTCCTTCTACCCGTTTCATGTAAATATGTATTTAGTTCGACCCTTGCCGAAGGTTTCCGTCTTGATGGTGGTCTCGAACGGGAAGCCGTCGGGCATATCCTTCACTTGCAAGAGGATGTTCTTCATCTCCTCGCTGTTGGTAAAGAACTTTTTCGGTTCACCGTTCATCTCAATGGCCACGATACAGCGGTCCTCGCCCTGTTCGGTCTTGATGCCCGTCTCGAAGTCCTTCACCACAATCGGTAAGTTCACCAGCTCCCGGATGCTTACCACCACCCCGGGAAAACGTTTCTTGCCGTCCTCCGGCTTGTAGGAAACGTTCAAGTCTTTAAATGATCTCATGTCTTTGCCTGTTAATTTTTTAAACAACGTATGACAGTCGGCGTGCTTGGCCATCCCGTAGAACGACGCTATCAGCTCACGCCTCCTCCTTCTCGATTTTACCTCGTGCATTTTTCGGGCGAACTTCTGCTTGATGCGCTTGCGAAGGCGGACATGGTCCGCACCGAAAGTCACATACCCCAGAAAGTCGATGCCCTCGCCCGGCGGGAACACGCGCTCGTTCCCCTTCACCAGGAGACCGGCACACTCCATGCGCCCGTGGACGGCATCACGAATCTTCCACAGTTCCGCTTTCGTTTTACCCAGTACGACGCCGTCATCACAATAGCGGTAGAAATGACGCACGGCATACCTGTCCTTCAGATAATGGTCCAGATACACAGACAAAAGCAAATTGCCCAGCCCCTGCGAGCTGCGCAGGCCGATACTCAGACCTTCAGGCATCAGGCGGATAAAGCTCTCCAGCATGGTCACGAGCTTTGCGTCCTTGAACACCCGGCTGACGCAATACATCACAAAATCCTGCTTCACGCTCTCGTAGAATTTGGTGATGTCAAACTTGTAACAGTAACGTGTACCATCAGGGTCTTCGGCCATGTCACGGCGGACATACGCCAGGAGGTCGTGCATCCCCCGTCTCTTGATACTGGCGGAGGTGGTACGGATGAAACGTTTCCGCAGATGGCGGTCCACCACCGCCATGATGGCATGCACGGCGATGCGGTCCTTCATCGGGATCACCTGAATGCGGCGTAGCTTGCCGCCCTCGATGATCTCGCGTTCACGGTAGTCCTTCACGCGGAAAGTACCGGATGCGATCTGCGCGACCAGCTCCTCCAACACCTCGGGCTTATGCGCGAGCAGATAGCACCCCTGGCGGCTGCGTTTACGCTTGCTGCCGCGAAGGACCTGCCGGAAGGAAGCCTCCATGTTGGAAGGCTCCACGATCTCCTCGATGATATACCCAACCCTGCGCATAAATTACTGTTTATTGCTTTTAATACGGGGCCTTCAATCCCCCGGGCCCGGCTTCTTCGAACCGTTTCCGGCCTACCAAACCCTACCCGACACTTTATTTTTCAGTTTTCCGGCCCTTACGGACCGCTGTTACTGCGGCTTGCCCCCCTCGGCACCACGGTGGGGACAAGTCCCCGGTGTTGTACGCCGATTAAAATTTCCTTTCGATTGTTGTTCAGACGAGAACCGATGTTCGTGTTCGTATTCGAGGAATCGTTGTTCGCATTCGACATCGAAACACCGCCATTCGGGTTCGCGTTGTTGTTGCCACGATAGACCACACGGCCTATGGGGAGGCGCCACCTTTCAAATGCAAAAGTACTATTTTCAAATTATTATTTAACAAACAGATACAAAACCTGACGTCAAAAAAATATTTTTCGACGGGCTGACGCCCGTAATGAACGGCGTTCCCCTGCTCGGGGAACACCGGATGTTTTGTCGCTTCGCTCCCGCTTTGACGCTTTACGCGGCCGATCATGCAACCTCGCTTATCGCTTTAAACGCCACGGCGCTCGACGCCTTAACGAGCCGGCCGCGGAAGGCCAGACGGGAACCGACATACGTACACGCATACGAAGCATCGACGCTCGCACTCGCATACGACACACCGCCATCCGCATTCGCATAGTAGTACCCGCGATAGACCACACGGCTGGAGGCAGTGGATATGTAGTAGATGTCGCAGTAATTTGTCGAGGAGGAACCCGAAACGGAACCCACCGGAATCACGTCCATATATTTGCCATGCGCCACGGCGGTAATCCAGATACCGGAGCTCACGGAACCCTTAACCAGGCGGGTACTGCCGTCAGGCATCCAGATGCGCCACTTCCCGGAATTGCCCGTGTCATTAGGAAGATCCACGCCGTCCATCATGTCATATTTATGACCATAGATGTCCTCGTAGCCAAGGCAGCAAATATTATTCACCTGCGTAACCGTGGCCCCGCCGTAGTCATCCTTCTCACGGTACCACGCATACTGGTGGACGGAGTTTTCTATCAGGCTGTTCGTCACATTAGGGTTGATTGAGGAGGCTTCCTCGTAGCCGATCGTGTCCGTCATACCGCGGCTGGCAGTACCACCCGTAGTACGGTTGTTCGTGTGAGAGCCCGCGCCGCATTGTTCCTGGCTGTCACGACGACCGTACTTCGCGTAGAAAAGATTCGCGATGCGCGAGTGCATAAGGGCATCAATCTGCTGCATACCGCGCTGGACACTGTAATAGTGGAAATCAGCCCAGGTCATGCTCGCCGTAGTGCTCCCGCCGGTAATGCAGGCGCGAAGTTTGGAACCGACAACACTGCTGCCCACAACGGCACACAAGTGCTCGTCATTAGGCACCCATTCGGGTTCCATATCCTCGATCCTGTCACTGTTAGAAAGGACAACCTTATCGAACTCTGCCGTGTTCAGAATGGAGAAGTGAAGAGCAGTGGCACCCTCCGGAACATCGGCAATCAGGTACATACCGGCCTCGAACTTGTTGCTCAAGGTAGGGACGACGATTGAACTGATGACCGTGCCGGAATCGTCTGTGAAAATGCTTCCGACAAGGCTTGTACCGGGAACGCTCGGGAAACGCACACGCTTGTAACCGTCCACGTTCACCTTGCATACCGAATACGTACTGTCAGTACTGTAGCTGTTCGAAAGCGTATCCTTTCCGCTCATGATCTTACGACCGGAAAGATAACCGCCACTCGTGCCCTTAATGTCGTCAAGCGTAAGGACGTCAGCATCCGGAACGGAAGGCATGTTATCCGAACCGTTACTGCTGTAACAGGAGTAATGCTTGCCGTTCAGGTAATCATTGATACCCTTGCTCCAGAAGAAGGGCTCGTACATCATCCAGTCACCTTCAGTGCCGTCCAGTCTGGCAGCCGTGCCGTCGGCGTACTTGTTGCTGTCCGTGTCGTCCAGCGGGTAGTAGGTCATCTCACCGTCCAGGTTGTTCACCGTGGTATCAACGTTCGCCATGTTCACACCCCGCGTCGTCGCTTTTTTAGTCACTTTAGCAAGTACACGGTGACGCTGCTTCAGGATGGCGGAAATATGACCGCTCACCTCATACGCGTTGTCATACTTGTAGCCGGTACCGTTGTCAAGGTTGCTCACGTTCGCGTCATCCGATACCTCGTCGTCGAACTCGATCATCGTGTATTCCGGCTGCCGGATATTCAGTTCCGGGAAGTGCGCCTTCAGAGCGCTGTACGTATCGTCATCAATGTAGCGCGTGAGCTGTACCGTACCCACCAAGGCGCACGTGTCCGTAGTGTTGCCATCGGAATCCACACCGCCCATCCCGACAAACTTATCCAGCCACGTACCGTCATCCTCGCGGTCAATACCGGTTACTCTGATACGTTCCACACCCGTGCAACGGCCCAGCAGGGTTTCCCAGTCAATACCTGGACAACTGTCAAAGATGAAGGTCTTCACCTTGCTGTAGCTTTCCAATGTCAGCCCGCCGGTGGTCAGTCTGCCCAGATATTCCAGACGGAGGCTGGTCAGTGTACCGGGAAGGTGGAGCAGCGTCACGGGAGAACCCTTGGCTAGCACCACGCTCTGCACCTGCGTACCGCGGGCCTCAAGTTCTTCCAGCTTGGTCTGCGCACTCAAATCCAGCTCGGTACTGGTACTTCCCCCGGTTTTCGCCTGTGCCTGGTTACGAAGGTTGAGTTTACGTAGCTGCTTGCAGTTGCCGATGTTCAACCACCAGCCGGTACTGCCGTTGCCGGAACTTTGAAGGTTCAGTTCGCGCAGCACGGTACATTTGCCCAGGTCGAAAGCGTTTTTCAGGTGGTCGGCGGCCCCGCTCATATCCAGCACCTTCATACGGCTCGCGCCATAAACCCTCAAGGGATCGTTCACCGTATAGGCACCGGTGATGGAAAGGCTCGCAGCCGCATCTTTCTTGATGATGCCGGTATTCCCTATATTCGGGCTGTTGTTCGTACCGTAGCCGAAAGCATAAACCTCGTTGGCCGTAATCTTCAGCACGTCGGGGGTGTCAGCAGCCGTACGTGCCAGATAGAGGTCGATGTTGTCACTGGTGAAATTGCTCGTGCCGTACTTAGCATCCAGAAGGGCGAAACGATTACGCACGAAATATTCACGGTGCGCACGGTTACTGCCCTGAAGGGCGTAGATGAACGGCCACACCTTGCCGTACATCTCCTGCGTGGCGGGCAGGATGTACTTCAGCTCGCCGCTCTTGTTATAGGCACGGTCGCACCAGTTGCCCGCCTGCTCCACGTTCAGCATGTCCAGGACACGGCTGGTGGTAAGTACACCGCGAAGAGCCTGCGCCTGTGTCTTCAGGTCAGCGTCCAGGTTGGCCAGAACGAGGTTCCAAAGCCAGCTGTCACGGCCTTCAAAGGCATATTTCCCGGCCTCGGCGTCATAAGTGTCGCGGTCGGTGGTGTAGTCATACACCAGGAAACAGTCGTTACGTTTTCCCATCTGGGTATCACCGTCGTAGTAGGTGATGTACCATATCAGGCCGTCCCACGTGCGCAGCATCATGTTCTTCGCACGCTGGTCAACGGCAAGGAAATAGTCCGTCCAGAGGTAATACGTCAGCAGGAAAGCCTTGTCGAAATAGTCACTTATCTCGTCCCTGAACTTCTCGCTCTTAAAAGTGGAGAGGTCGGCGCTCGTCGCACCGTCCGGAACACACGAGCGTATCCATGCGTACAGCCGTTTCACGGCCGTACGCTGCGACTCGTCAAGGCCCGCCCATTTCACATCATCCGGAACGTTGGTCTCGGCACCGGCATCAAACACCTCCTCCAGATGAGCGTCACTTGTGGTCTTGAAAAGGCACATGGCCTCGGTATTGTTCAGCATTTCCAGAGTGAGGGGACAGGCAGGATCGTAACCCTCCACGCCACTAAGGCCGAACAGGTCGCCGCTCTTGCTTTTCTCGTTGTTGAAGTTGTATTGCCCCACATAGTTGTTCTCGCCGTCCTCCGCAGCCGCCACAAACATGTCGATAGGCACACCGTCGATAGCGGTACGCACGGTGACCGCGTTCAAATCGCTGCCGCCCGTCTCGTACTGGTAACGCTGCGGAGGGGTGAGAAGCCCCATCTCCTTCAGCACGTCGTTGAACAGTTTGGCACCGCCTGTGTTCAGCGACATGGACGAGTCGGAATAATCACTCTTCAGACAGATCAGGTTCATGGCGATGCCACCGGGACGGACGGGATATTTCTTTTCCGCCTGCTCCTTGCCGCCAACGGTGAAGCTAAGGTTCGTGCCGCCCTTGCTGATATAGATACGGATGTTCTTGCTCGGATATTTCGTGGAACTGGTACCCTGAATACGGATATAACAGTCACGAAGCACGAAGTCGTATTCGGATCCGAAAGGGGAGTAATAGAAGATATCCGCCGAAAAGTCCGTCTTCTTGTTGTTCTCGGCATACACGTCATCGAGCTTGTTCTGGCGCACGATACGCAGCACCCCCTTGCCCTTGGCACGCAGCTTGTCCATATCCACAGTGTCGGTATCACCCAGGATATCGTTCTCCTCATACAGCGCGATCATCTCCTCACCGTCCGCACTGTCCACCATCCGGTTCTCCAGTTCCTCGTCGTCACTCAACCGGCGGGTATAGATACGCACGCTCTTTACCTCCACGTCCGCCCCGGCGCTGTCAATGGTGATATATTTCGGATTGTCCTGGCGGAAGCTGAAGGCGTTGTCGTAGATGTCGGCACCGGTACGGTTGCCGTCCACATAAAGCTCCATCAGACGGCTCTCATTGCGGGTACCCACCATGAGGGCCACCTTGATCCACCGGTCTTCCACATAATTCGTGCCCAGCTTGATCTCACGCTCCACCAGCTCGTCGTCCTCGTTGGTATAGGACACTTTCTCACCGGTCTTGAAACTCGTTTCCGAAGGGGTGATATAAAGCCCCTTGCCACTGTCGAGACAGTCCACAACTGCGGTATCGCTGTCAGTGGGATTGCTTACCCGGAGGGTCAGTTCAATGGTCAGCCCCGTACTTTTCACATCGGTGGCAAAGGGCCGGTAGCCGATGACGGCTTTCGCACCGTTGGTCAGCTTCAGCGCCTCACCCGTCCAGCCGTTGCTGCTCCAGTCAAAACCCTCGAACGTGGTCTCCACGCCGTTCGACTCCCATGTTCCGGGGTTACTCTCCCCGTTGCTGCGGCCCGCCGCGTCAAGCTTGACCGCCAGGCCGTAGGTGGCCTCGCTGATATCGATACCGCTCTCACCCACGTCGATGCGCAAAGTGTACCCGGTCGGACCGGCTTTCAGGACAAGCGTCTGCGTGCCTTCCTCGGTAAACCGGTTACTGTAGGTCATCATGCTGCGGGGAGCGCTCACGGTACTGCTCTTGACGCCGTTTTTCCAGAACTCCACTTCAGCGGGCACACGGTCGGGATCATAGGCCACCCAGTCGAAAGTGAGCTTCTCGTAGCGGCCGGCTTCAAGGACCGGCTCCAGATGCTCGTCCCGTCCGAGGACATGCCCGTCGGCATGAATGAGCTTCAAACCGATGAAGGGCGCGCCGGTTCCGGCCTTCAGCAGGTCGATATGGATGCTCTCGCTTTTCAGCGTGAGGTCGTCAGTTTCCATCTCGGCCACCAGCTGGGCGGTATGCCGCCCCACGGACAGGCCGGTCATGGAAACCTCGAAACTGCCGTTCGTCGTGCCGCTGCGGGTGACCGTATGCGCGTTCTGCTGTACACCGTCCACGTACAGGCTGACGGTTTTCGTGCCGGTACCGCTCACGGCGTAGGGTATACTCGCGGAATCATAGGTACCGTAACCGCCGTTCTGGATGGTGGCCGCCAGGTTGTAACCGCAGGAAAGGGACAGGGTGACGCTCTTCACGCTCACGTACGCCTGCTTCTTCTGCGCCTTGCCCGTGGTGGGATCGGTAGTCTCGGCAATGACGTAGATATCGCTCGTGCCCACCAGCAGGTATTTGGTCAGGTCAAGGGTATAGGTACCCTTGCTCACTTCCTTCAGCGAGGAGGAATAAGTGGTGGTCGTCCCGCGCTTCACCTGGATGGTGACGGTCGCTTTCTGTCCGGTACTGCTACCCTTGTCATCACCGCCGGCAACCTGGTGGTCATAGGTATAGGTAAGTTTCACCGCTCCGCCTTCCTTCACGGTTTTCTTGTCGGTCTCGGCAAGCAGCACGATCTTGGTGGTGGAGGACTCACCGCCGCCACCGCTGCCGGCCGGGATGTCAACGCTCGCGATCTCCGCCCCGCTCTTGTTGGTCAGCGCAAGGCGGACACTGCTCTCGTCGTCGCTCACTTCCGCGCTCATGCCGAACACGGTACCGGCTTCCACCTCCTGGAATTTGGCGGCGACGGTCTTGTTCTGGACGGGATTGGTACTGTCGGCATCCAGGCTCTCGTCCACTTCCAGCTTGTCGATGGTCAGATCCACGTTGCCCTCGCTGTCGGGAACTTTCTTCTCGCCGTTCACCGTCAGGCTCTTCATCGTTCCGGCACCGCCGAAGTCCTCCCAGCTCGCCTCCTGCTCCCAGCTCGACAGACTTGTCCCCACGAACTGTTTGGTCTCCCATTTGCCCTGCGAGACTTCATAGGTGATGCAACGGCCCTTGTAACGGTATTTCTCATCCACGGCACCGATCGCGGAGGAAAGGACATAATAACCGCTCTCCAAAGGGACTTCCGCCGTCACATTATACGTGTTACCGCCACCGCCCGTACCACCGGGAATATCAACGGAGGCAATCTCCGTCCCGGTCTTCCCCAGCAGGGTGAGTTTCACCGTGTCGTTCTCCTCATCAGGGACGGCCGTCATGCCACCGACCAAACCGTCGTTCACACCGGCGGCGGCATCCTCCGCCTGTTTCGCAGCCGCGGATGCCGCTGCCGCGGCGGAATTTGCAGTTTCAGCAGCCTGATTGGCGGTACCGGCCGCATCAGACGCCATACCCGCAGCTTTATTCGCCAAAGCCGCAGCATTATCCGCTTTCGTGGCAGACGCATTCGCCGTGGCAGCGGCATCATCGGCCGGTTTACGCAAAAGGGTGAGCGGAGCACTCACCAGCTCACTGCCGCGAAGGGCGGGGAGACTTTTGATATTGTCAAGGGAGCTGACCTCCACAAGTTCATCAACGCTCTGGCTCTCGGCCTTGATAGCGTTCAGGATGTCGTTCTTAAGTTCCGTTTTCTCCGATTCTGTAAGTGCCATAAGTTATTCCTCCTTTTTTATTGTTGTCAGTCATTGTAATAATGGTATGAAAGCGCGCTGAAGCCAAGGATGCACCAGCCGCACTTGTTCAGGCTGTTAATGATGGCGGGCTCCTCCCAATCCTCGCCCGTGTAGAGCAGGAGGAAGCGGTTCACGGAGGTGACGTACAGCCAGTTCCTCTCCGGGTTCTCCGGAGCGGAAGAAAGCTCTCCCTTCCACGTGATGCGGAGATCATCGGAAGCGCCGCCGTAAACGGGGAACTCCACCCACGCGCCGTACCAGTAAAGGTAGTTGCGGTTCCTTTTCGTGTCGTAGTAAAGCCATCCGCTCGAGGGGGAAGCGGGGGGACCGGCCGACGCTCCCCGCCACGAAACCAGGTCCGCAAGGATTCTCCCGTTCAGCTCGGGGGTACCGACCAGCTCGATGATCCCGCTGATCCAGTCGATCCTGTAGGGGTCGGAATAGGAAAGCAGCGAATCACTGCTAAGGTTCACGTTGGAACCGCGGAGCAGCGTGCCGTCGTCCACACGGACGGAGCTGTAGCGGATAGAGCCCACCGTACGCGTATAGGGAGGGTGGCAGCCGTTGTAAAGGGTTACGCGCGAGCCGATATAACGCACGTCGTTCGGAAGGATGATGTCCGCACCGTTCGACGAACCGGCCATGTCCACCTTCAGGCTCAGCTCACGGCCGATCAGGTAGCCGGCCTCGCCGCGGCCCGAGCAGGAGGTCAGGACGGCGTCGCTCGACTCCACAAGGTGGAAGTTCGTGCGGATATGCCCGGAGAACGTGCCCGCGTTCGCCTCGATGCTCCCGTCCTCCAGGATCTTGAAATTATCGTTGGCCGTCACGAGGCCCTCCAGCTTGACGCGGTCACCGGTCAGCTTCACCACGCTGATCTTGTTGCCGTCAGCGTCCGTCCCGTCCACACTCACGCCGATAAGCGCCAGTTTCCCGTCCGCGTCCTGGGCGTAGATGCCCGCGCCTTCAGGCTTCACCACAAGCCCCGTCTCTTCCAGCATATTCTCGTCACGGTCAAAGACGGCGGCCGTTATCTTCACCAGACGCTCCGACTGCTCGAAAAGCGTCCGGTAGCGGTGTGCAAGGCTCTCCACCTTGTCAGTGGACAGCACGAGCATATACAGGTAGATGTCACCGGTAAAGGACAGTTTGAAATCACCGGTACCGTTCCAGAGGCCGCTACAGGTGTACTGCACGTAACCATCAGTTGCAGACAGTTCCTCCTCCACCTCCAGGCTGTTGAAGTTCGCGAAACCCGTCTTGTCAACGTCCAGGAACTGGACTCTTAGAGTCCCTTTGGTTGCGCAGCGGTAGAAGAAGGAAAGGTACACCGGCACGGCCTCCTTCTCCCCGTCACCGTTCACAGGCATGGAGGGGATGCTTTTCAAATTCGCCCGTTTCTGGAGGATGTACTTGTTACGGATGTGCACCACCGTCCGCCCGTCATCCACCGTCACGCTCGCCCCGTCGCCCTTTCTGGTCAGTACGTTGTTGTTCGCCCAGATCCATTTGTTACCTGCCAGGAAGAACACCGTCTCGTTCTCCGTGTTCCATTTCTCCAGCCCGTCATCGAAGGCGGGGTTGTTCAGGTAGCCCTTCTCCGTGGCGAAGTCGTTCCTTAGGGCGGTCACCGCGCTGGTGATGCGCCCCTCCACGATCTCGAACTTGGTCTTGATGTCCTCACCGGTCACCAGAAGGAAAGTCCCGCGCAGGTAGGCGTTGTCGCTGTAAAGGCCGTTGCCGTGCGGCTGGTTGTCAGCCGGGAACCAGTCATCGCTGATGCCGTCCAGGTTGCCCAGGCGCGCACGAAGGCAGCCGGTGAAGTTCTTCGCCTTCACCCCGTCCATCACGTCCACGCGGGGCTGACCGTCCTCGGTGGCGGAGATCAGGATCAGGTTCTGACGCAGCGGGTTCTCCGTGTTGCCCATCAGCACGCACTCGTCACCGGCCTCCGGAAGGGAACCTGAAAATTCATCCTCACTTACGAGAATGGAGTCACCCTCCACGCCGGCCACCTCCACCCAGTACCCTTTCAGGTTCCCGCCGCTGAACGTGGCGCAGCGCATCAGGTCATGGGCCTGGAAACTGTTGTCCTGCTCGAAAGTGATCCTCCAGTAACCGTCCTCAAGTACGGCGGTCTTTATTTTCCCGTTGGCGGCGCTGACGCACAGCTGGCCGCCAACGCTGCGTACCTTCTCGATAAGCAGCTCCAATACTACCATGACCTGGCGTACCGTCAGCTTGTCGATGGTAAGATGGGACAAAGCGTCCTCCATCCACAGCCGCCACCCCTCACCGAAAAGACCGTCCACGAATTTCGGGCTGCGAAGGAACTCACGCACGACAAGGGTCAGCAACTCGGCATTGCCCTTGTCATCAATACCCGCATTATCCTCCTGTCCGAAAGAGGCTCCCGCTTCGAAGGTGATCTTCCCCTTTGCACGGTCATTCTTTTTTTTGCTGATGTGTTCCGCCTGACTTCTCCGCGCGGAAAAAAGATTGTTGTCCGTAGGCAGTGTCTTGTCCCAGCTACGGATAATGTCAGGAAGCGCGGCACCCTCCGCCTTTGACTTCGTATAGTTTTTCAGTTCCCCGATACTGTCATTCACCCGTTCAAACGCACCACTATGCAGGGCATCGCTGATCTCGATGTCCATCTCCCCGGGTTGGTTCACCTTCCGGGTAATTTTCGTGATGCGGCTGCTGCGATAACCGGTTTCGGGGAAATACTCCTCGCTTTCAAGTCTCACACGGCGGCCTACGGACAGGGAAACACCGTTCTCCTCAATCCACACATGGTCGGTCGGGGCCTTGTAAACGGCAAGATCCTGCCAGCATTCGGTATTGAACTGTTCCACCGCCGTAAGAAACTCCTCCTCGGCAAGCGGGTAATATTCGTCCGGCATACGGATATTCCAGAGAATATAACGGTCACCGGATTTCGGAATAAGTTTGCCGCCGGGGAGTTGCGTGTCATCATCATAGGGCCATATCGTAATAATCTCGAACTCACGGGTGGCACTGTTGAAATTCACCTCGAAATAGTGGTCCTCACCCTGCCCCAGTCCGGAAAGGTCACCGTCCTGGAACGATACACGTTTGGTCTCGTCGGGCAGCTCGTAATCGTTCGGATCGAAATTCAGGCTGTCGTCCCTGAAATAATAGACCGTGAAAGGGTTGCCGTCGTCATCTTTCACATCTTCGCTGCGCACACTGCTGACAGCCCCGATCCTGCGGGGATAAATGCCGCTGAAGGCGTCTTGCTCGTAACGGTCATAGATGCCGTACTCCTCCGTATGTATCTCGACATATTGCCTGCCCCCCGGAAGCATCAGGCGGCTATGCCCGTATTTTGACGGATCTATGTTCCGCGTGCTGCCTACCGGGAACAACCGGGTATAAAAATTGTCGGTACCCGTCGTGTCGCGTTCGATTCCGGTCAGTCCCTTCCCGTAGCCCAGCGTTATTTCCTCGCCATGCTCACACCGGCACACGTTCACGGTCTGGCCTTCCACCCACCATTCAGCCTGCCCGCCGACCGCTTCGGCTATCTCTTTCAGGGCTTCGTTGCAGTACTTCCCCTCGTAATCGATGACGATAAGGTCCGTACCGTCCACCCGCCCCACTTTCCAGTCGGTGGTGTGGTTCATTCCGTCATTGATACACTTCACGATCATGGCCACGTGTTCACGCGGAGTCGCTGTCAGCGTGAACACAGGCTCGGTGTTCCCGTCGGTGGTCTCCAGCACAAGAAAACGTCTCACCAGGCTCTCGATACCGTAAAACTTCAAATCATATACCCACTCCTGGCCGCTCTTCTGCTTCGGGATGTACCGTTCGGTCAGCCAGTAGCGCTCACCCTCAAAGTCCACCCGGTCATTCACGTCCAGGGCGATATATTCGTAATGCGTGAAAGAGAGTGTCAGGACATTGTCACCCTGCACCTCCTTCACCTGGGTGGAGCTGTCGCCCGCCTCGATATCGGTCCGTCTGTTGCCGTTGCTGTCATAGATGGTCAGCATGTCTGTATCTTGTTTAAACGTCGTTTGAATAGGGTTTGAATCACATTTATATGACCGGGACAGGTTCCCGGAACTTCACCTTGAACTTGCCGGCGTGCACGCCTTCCTTCCAGAGATAGGTCAGAGGCTGGAACTTGCTGCAATCCGTATATTTCACACGGAGAGTCAGGGCAAGTTGGGGAAAGGAAATCTCAAGCCACCCGTCACGGCCTTTCTTCAGGAAATTGATGAACTCGAAATACTTCTTCAGCCAGCCGGCCTGCGTTTTGCCAAACAGGGCGAAATGAAGCGTCACGTCACGGGCCTCGTTCCTGGGCGTCAGCACGGAGGAATATTTCTCCCCGTCCTCCTCCCGGATATTCACAGCCGTGTCCGTTTTCGTCTTGCTCGGGGTCAGGATGGCGGTCAGGTTATCCATCCCGCCGCGCTTGTCCTCAACGAGGAACACCCCGTATGTACTCCAGATGTCGGTACCGTTGACAAGTACCAGACCGCCTAATATCTTTTCCATATCATTTGCATTTTACTCCGTCACGATTGATTTTACGAATCTCTTCCTCTATTTTGCCAAGGTGCGACGCGCTCGTGCCGGTGTTCTCCTCGATACGGGCAAGATGCCCCTCGGCGGTGTTCATCTTGTCGATGACGCTCTCCATCTTCTCATCGATGCTCGACCAGTGTTGCAACCCGCTGGTGAACATGCCGTCCAGTTTTGTACCCTGGTCCTGTGTCATGGCTGAAAAACCGCCGGTTTTGGCGCTCTGGCTCGTACCGCCCGAGTTATCGTACCCGGTGGCCGCGGCAAGATTGTCACGAAGAGCGATGGCTTCCTCGACATACTTCATGTACTCGTCCTGGAGGGCCTTACGCTCGGCTTCTGTAAGGTCATTGTCTTCCATCGCCTTGCCGAATTTCTCCCACCAGCCTTTCAGCTTGTCGGAATACAGCTCACCGATCTTGTTTGACAGCATCGCACGCATGAAATACTCGGATATGTCCTCCGCCGCGGCTGCGGCATCATACTTCATATCCATCAGGTTATCCACGAAACTGCTGTACATGCTGTCGAAGGAAATACCGGTGAGACCTTCATACAGCTGGTCGGTAAGTTCCTCCAGCTTGCCCGCCTGGTCGATATAGTCATCCAGCTTCTCGGTCAGACGACCTCCATATCCGCCCTTGCCGGTATCCTGGATCTGCGTCCACATGTCCACGTTACTGCGCAACTTCTTCATCTCCTCCGGACTTAGGTTCCAGATGTCACCGTTCCAGCTACGCCCGATCTGACCGCTCAAACGGTCAATCTGTTCCTGTGAGAAACCGCCCCAGTAATAATTCCAGCTGTGATGCGAACCGTGATAGCCGGCCTGCGACATGGCCATGTCCAGATAGTTCGAGTTCGTCTCCTGCTGGAGCCTGTAGGCATCCCGGTAGGCGGCCACGGACTTTGTACCCTTGCTCGCCTTGATCTCCTCCGTCAGGTCCTCGATAGCCGTCTGCAAGGTCTCGTTGCGCTCGGTCAGCCGGTCGATGGTTTCCTGGACCTCTTTGGCATTGCTTGAAGTCGTCCAGGAGGAAAATCCGCCCCAGGTCAATGCGTCGAATATCTTGCCCACACCGGAAAGCAGCGATTTTCCGATAGTCACAAAAAGATCACCGGAAAGCACATCGTCAAGAATACCGCTCACGGCATTGAACACCGCGTCGAGCAGGCCACCGATGACCACACTCAAACCATCTTTGAAAAGGTCTATAATACTTACAATCCAGCCGACAACAGGCACATCCTCAAGTGTTTCGGAAACCTTTCCGAAAGCCTCGCCCAGTTTGCCGTCCACTTCCTTGGCACCTTTGCCGAGTGTGATCAGGCCATTATACGCCCCGCTGATACTGCCGGAGGCAATCTGCTGCAATCCGTCCCTCACATTCTCCATACTGGTCTTCAGACCGGAGGCAGTATTCGAGAGGGACTGCCGGGCACTGTCAGCCGTTTCCTGCAAGGCGTTTATATTCTCACTCGCGGCATCGGCATTAGCCTGCGCCGTTTCCAGGGCTTGCCGGGCGGACTCCTTCTCCTGTTCGGTTCCGGACTGTTGCGCCTCAATGTATGATTTCTGGGCGGCAATGAGTGCCGTATAGGTGTCCGCATACACCGCCTGTGCCTCCTTCAGGTCTGAAAGGGCTTTCTGGTAGGCAGTAACCTCGGCACCCAGTTTCTTGAAACTGACCTTGCCGGAACCGCCCAAAGCCCTCTCCATCTGCTGGACGGCAGAGACAAGCGCGTCCTGGCTGGCATGGTCGGCATTTCGGAACTCGTCAGTGAGCATGTATTTTCTGGCATCCGCCAATACAGGCTTTATCATATCGGAAAACATCCCGCCGAATTCACCGAAGACAGTACCCCAGTCAATACGGGCTTTCAGTTCCTGCACTTCGATGCCGGCAAGTTTGCTGTCACGTTCAACACCGAGAGAGAGCTTCTCGCTGCCGGACGTCGTCTTTTGTATCTTTTCCGCATATTCGGTCGCGATGGCGAGTTTCTGCTGCTGGAAGGTGCCGTAGGCCTGCAAATATTCCTGCATCACTCCGAACTCTTCCCGATAAGCTTCCGCTATTTTCTTCTGTCGGCCGGACTCGTTCAGCTCACGGGCCTTGTCTATTTCGGACTGCTGATCTTCCGACAGCGAACCGGACTGCCCCGCTTTCGCGTTGTCACGTTTCCAACCGGCTTCCTGCCTGGCTATTTCATCCTTGCGTGCCTGGTATTCATTGTCTATCTGGCGCAGCTTCTTCTCCAGCCCCTCGGTCATCATCTCAATCTCCGCCTCGTCATTCTTCCTTTGCAGCCCGGCGAGTTCCTGGCCCAGCTTTTCAGAAACCTGTTTGCGGCGTTGGGCTTCTTTCTCCGCCTTGTCCGCCTTCTTCCGTTCGGCCTCGGAATCCTTATCCTCACCGGGCTTGACCTTGTCGTACTCCTTTTTGGCGGTATCGACGGCATCCTTCAGTTCTTTCGCCTTCTTCTCAAACTCCTCACGGGAAAGGCTGTTGGACGTTTCCTGAAGAAAGGCGTTATAAGCCTTGAGCGCATCCTGGTATTTCTCTTTTGCCGCAGCCACCCAGTCAGTGCTTGAATCCGTGGGCAGGTTACGCCGGTTTTGTTCCGAAACCAGTTTGTTCAGCTGATACTTCAGTTCGTCACGGGAATAAGTTCCGGTAAGATTTTCGTCACCCTGCGTAATCTTTCCGTATTCCTTCTCCTGGACAGACATCCGGGCAAGCAGGGTTCTACGCTGCTTTATCTGCTGTGCAAGGGTCTCGTTACTCACACCGGTCAGGTTTTCGAAATAGGCATTTACCTCGTCCTTGCGGATTTGTCCGTTCAGGCTCTTGCGTTTTCCGTACAGATTCTGAAGCTCTGCCTCCTCATCCCTTGAACGTGCGGATTTCCGGACATATCGGGCTCTTTGCCGCCCGTAGCTGTCCTGGTAATATTCGGTTGCCAACCGGGTCTTGCCTTCAAGTTCTTTTATCCTGTCATCCACACGTTTCAATTCATTGGCGGGATTGGATATGGACTCACCGGCTTCCAATCGGGCTATCTCTTCCTTGATTTTCTTGATATTCTTCAGTTTCTCATACTCGGTGTCGTATTTGGAGAATATATCCGGATATTTCTGTTCCAGCTTGTTTAGCGCCTCACGCCGGGCATCCGTGGACACGGCTTCATCCCCGGCAATGGAACACAGTTCCTCTATTTTGCGCCTGTGCTCTTCCTCGGCCTCTATGGTTTTCTGCTTCTGCTGCTGATACCTTTCCTCGGATTCCTGCAAACGTTCGGTTTCCGTCTTCATGGAGATCAGTGCCACGGCAACACCGGCAAGCAGGGTCGCAACCAGCACATAGGGATTGGAAAGCATGGTCCGGTTGAGCATTTTCTGCGCTTTCTCAACCAGCAGGAGCCAGTTGTAATGCAACGCCTCCGCAGCCACCGCCCAGCCTTTCACGGCCGTGACTGTCATGACGGCGGTCCGGTACACACCATACGTACCGACAAGCCCGAGCAGGATACGGCCGAAACGTTCGTAATGCTCCACCATGTAGGAAACACCGGAAAGCGTGGTGTTGATGACACCTTCCGACTGTTGCCCGATTTCATTGAACATCATTGAAACGGCATCCTCTATATTGGAGATCTGTCCGGTTATCGTTTTGGATTGTGCCTCCATCAGACCACTGAATTTTCCGTCCTCGTCCGTCAGGCTCTCTATGACCTTCTGCACTTCGGGAAAACCGACCTTGCCTTCCTCCACAAGCTCCTTCACCTTGCTTTCAGCCACGCCGAACTGCTTGGCCAGTTCGGCGATCATAGGGATGCCCCGGCCGGTGAACTGGTTCAGGTCCTGTGTATAAAGCCGTCCCTGGGACATGGTGGTGCCGTAAAGATAGACCAGATCGTTCAAAGGGATGGAAAGTCCGGCAGCGATGTCACCCAAGCGGATCAGCGTCTCGTTCACTTTCTCCGCTCCAAACCCGTAGGCAAGAAGCTGCTTGGCACCCTGCGCGACATCCTCCAGGCCGAAAGGAGTGGTCGCGGCCGTATGTACCAACTGCTGCATCAGGGTGTCGGCCTTCTCCGCACTGCCGAGCATGGTCTGAAACGACACCTCCAGCTGCTGGAACTCGCCGCGTACCTTGGTGATGTTCGACACCAGCTCCTTGATAGTAAAGGCGGCCGCCAGCTTGCCGACGGTGTTGTTCAACAGGGAACCGCTCCTGTCAAGTTCCCGGATCTGTCTGTTGGCGGACGATGCCTGCTGGGACATCCGCTCGATCTTGCCCACGGCCTTGTCAAGACGGGCGCTCAAATGGTCCACCATAAGGAATTCTATTTGTACCGGTTTCATCTATTTTAGCTTGCTTTGAAAAAATCCTACTATTCCATCCGCTTCATCCTCGGCGCTCCGCTCATCCGCAGGACCGGAAGATCCGGACTTGTCACGGACATACCGGGGAGCGTCACTAAGCATCATGATCAGGGTCTGGTAATTCACCTTGTTCAGTATATAGTCCACGCTCCAGCCGGTGGCACTGGCAATCTGCCACACAAAACCGAAAGGGCTATGGGAGCCTTCATAACGGCTCTTTAACTCCCCTTCTTTCTTTGGCTCAGTCTCAAGCTCATCGGATTCGTCCGCTCGGCTGATCTGATAATAGGTATAAAAGGGTCGGTACCCATCAGGCTGACAAAACGCTTGATCGCACCCACCAGATAACGCTGTTCCATGAAGTTCCTTATGAGCCATGCCACCGGGCGCAAAAGCACGCGGCGGCTGAAAGGGCCACGACAAAGGGTATAGGCCACCATACGGCTCACCGCCTTGCCGTGAGAGGCCAGAAACTGCATTTCCTCCTCCTTGCTGAACCCCCACATCTCCTCACTGGTGATCCCCATCGACAAATATGTCCGGGCAAAAAGAATCTGACCGGACATATAAGGCCGCCTCATGGTCACGCGCAGCTCCAGCGGGGATTTCCTGAAAGGGATATGAAACGCTTTCAGCGGGACGCTCACACCGATATCCAGCAGCGCGTCCGCACCCTCACGCTGGATCTGCTTGATGACAGCTTCGTCCATACGCTACTCCTCGGCCAGGTTAGTGGAAGCAGCAGCGGCAGATTCAGCAGGAGGCAGTTTATACTGTTTCCACTCTTCCGGGATAGAATCCGTATTGAATACGCCATGGGGCTGGGAGCCGTCTTCCGGCATGGCCACTTCCAGCGTGCATTCGATTTTCGCCGTTTCTGTCAGGGTCAGCTTGCCGCCGAGATTGGAAAGTAGCGTGCCATTGGGAATCAGGATGCTCTGCCCCGAAACAAGGGCTATTTCCCACGGACCGGTCAGCAACACGGCTGCCGTCGGGGCCGTCCAACCAATCGGGGTTTTCTTTTCCGAGTCCTCTTCCTTGTAGTGCATGGTACCACCCAGCAAGCTATGCAGGTTTTCGTAGTTCAGCTGGATAACGTTGAACGTGGGGGCGATGCTGCCATTCGACTGGGGAATGATAAGCACCGGGGTTCCCGGCACCTGCTCCGCCTCGATTTTGGCGGATTCGGGTTTCTGCCCGCCCATGTCAAACGAATTCTTCTCTATGTAACCCACCACAAAGTCCTTGTATTTCACGGCACCGACGCCGTACATGAAATTCTTATTCATTGTTTCTTGATTTTGAAAGTTAATACTATGCCGGCAACACATCCGGTTATAAAAGCGGCCAGCGCTATTTTAACGGGACTAAAGCGACGTTCAAATTCCGTTTCAACTGTGAATGAGTCCTCATGTGTCTCATTACGGATACGGGTCAGTTCCTCCTCATAACACAGTACCAGCCGCTGGAGGCTGTCGCAGGATGCCTCCGCTATGATATTGCCGGCCGCATCGCTCTTCACCGTCAGGCCCGCCTGCCCGTTCCTGGAATGGTAGGACGAACCGGAGGGAAGTTTACGGAGGCTGTCCGGAGGGATCGTCAGGCTCACCGCCGATTTCGGAATCCCCGCCATCAACAACCCCCGCCTCACGTTTGACACGTTGTCGGCGCTTGACGACAGGCTGCTGTTCCGGTTCACCTCCGTCCTGCTCTTTCGAGTACTCGCGCATCCCGTAAAGAACAGGACAATCATCATGATGCCTGCAACTGTTGGCAGTATCAATGGCTTTCCGGAGGCGTGCCATTTCACGCCGGGTCGCCTGCAAAGCTTTCCTGTTTTCATTCAGTTCCTCTTTTAAGGGTTCTACAATATTCTCGATCAGGATACGGGTGGCATGTTCGGTATTGTCAATCCGTACCGTCTCGGCTTCGGCGGTAGCCTTCTCCGCTTTCGCCCTCGCTTCCCTGACCGTTGATTTCAGGGTGATGATGGCTATTATCGTGGCTACCAGACCACCGCCCAGCACCAGATTCATGACAGCACTGAAGTCCATACGCACACTGGTCTTTCAGGTCAAAGCCTATTTACCGGCATCCTTACCCGCAAACAGTCCGATGAGCCACTGGACAAATCCCGTATCGGCAACACCATTGGACACAAGGGACGCACCGAACCCGTAACACAACGCGATATACCACGTGGCATCAGCGACAAAGCCCGCATCCAGCCACCATAAAAGCATGGCGGCCACAATGCCCACACACCAGCTGACAATCTGTGTCGCCAAGCCCTGCATTTTTGGAAACAGAGCCTTGATCCCTTCCGTGAGCAACACCACGCCACCGACAAAACCGGCAAAGGTGGTGATCATCGCGCTATAATCGACTTCCGGTACTGTACCGGTCTGGGCAAAAGTTGCTGACACGAATCCGAGTATCAGCACAAAGAATAAAAGAAATCTTTTCATGTTGTTGTTGATTTATTGAGTTATACCTATTTGTTTAAGCCATCTCTGTACATCAAAACTGGGGCAGGCTTTGGCCGCCAGTTCATTGTGACCGACGATTCTCACATCGGGAAAACGACGATGGAAATCCTTCACGTACTTCTCAAGCGCCTTTTTCTGCCAGGAGGTACGGGTGTCCGCAGGCGTTTTACCATCCTTTGCACACCCGCCGGCATAGACGATATGGCGGCTCACGGAATTGTAACCGGCCACGCCGTTGGTCACTTCCCACGGGTCCACATTCGCGTCCTCGTTATTGTTCACCAGGCGTTCCACTCCGCCGTTCAGATGGAACAGGTCGGTATATCCGACCTGCTTCCAGCCGCGGCCGCCCTTTGAGACGGGGTTCGTATGCCAGGCGCGAATCTCCGCACCGCTTACCTCACGCCCTTCAGGAGTGGCCGTGCAATGGATGACAAGATACTTCAGCTTTCCCATCACTCACCGCCTTCCTCTTCATCAACGGCCGCCTGGGACAGTGCTATCTCCACCTTCTTCTCCGGATCGGCGTCCAGGCCCAGTACAAGTGTGCCGGATACCGCCTTGCCGCTACTGTTCACACCGGCGGTGACCGTCAGAGAGCCATCGGTACCGACTGCCGTGAAACCGGCAGGAATGGAAACCACGCTGTAATCACCGGAGGCAGTGACCTTCACCTCCTTGCTCTCACCGGCGGCCTTGAAAGAAAGAGCGGCCGGATCGGCAGAAATGCTGCGTTCCACTACCTTGAACACCGGAGTCTCACGGGTGTCAAGCACCACGAACTCCTCGCCGAAGGCGATTTCCGTGTCGGCCTTCATAAGCAGCTTGAAGAAGTACAGCTCGCTGGAGTTCATCCACTTGTCAATCTGGATCACCTCCTCATCGTCCTGGAGGTTCACACCGGCAAAAAGGTTGCCGTCAGCGCTCATCGAGCAGAGCGTGGCTACGATAAGGCCATCAGGCCAGGAATTCAGCGTCTCGATGGTGATACCCTTGTAACGCTTCTTGTTGATGTCCGTCTCGCTCGTGTTCTTGTACTCGCGTTCGGTCAGCTCGTCATCGTACTTGTCGAAGTCGTCAATACTCATCAGGATACGCAGGTTCGGATTCTCACGCAGGGCTTTTGGAATAGCCTTGCGGACAGCCTTCAACTTGCCGATCATGGAAGTATCGGAAGGAGCCGGAACCACGATCACATCCGGATCTTTAGCCGCCTGGGTCAGGATACCGTTGAAAAGGTGGTCGTCGTCCGAACCGAACTCGCCGTTCAGGTAATGCCAGCCCAGCTCGAACTTCACACTCTTGCTAAGTTCATCCAGAAGCGTGTTCTGCGCTTCGGGGGGAAGTTCGGCAAACACGAGGTTGCCCTTCGGCTGCCACTTGCGCCAAACATGCTCGAAGGCACGGGGATTGAAAGTCGTGAACGCCATGAAGTCCTCCGGATCCAGTGATTTCTCCGAGTAATTGAAATTGCCTTTCGAGTCTTCCAAAGTCGGGTTCTCCTTACGCTTCTGGAGCATCTTGCCCGTCTTGATACGCGGCAGGCTGATTTTTTTCTCCACACCGGGGATCACCATGATCAGACCTTTTTCTACAAGGTCATTCCCGGTGGTGGCCAGGACCAGTATTTTCTCCAGTACCTCGCCGTTGTAATTCGTGTTTCTTACTACTATTGCCATGGCAAATGTTTTTATTTATGGTTCAACTTGTCCTTAATCTCGCTCATGCGCTTGTTCCAGGGGCTTTCACCCGTCGGATTCACACGAAGGTCGGTCATGACACTACGTTTGGGGGAAAGCTTCTCCAATGCCTTTTCCCCGTTCTCCCGGTCTTTTGCCAGAAGGTTCTCATAGATGGGGCGGGTGGCGGCATCGATACGGCCGTCCTGTTCCGCATCATCAAGCAGTTTCTTACGCGCGGCAGCGTCATCCGCATCCGCCTTGTCCTGGAACACCTTCAGTTCGCCCTTCAGGCGGGTGACCTCGGCATCAAGGGCCGGGACTTTGCCAGCCTCCGTTTCCAGCAGTCCGATTTCACGCAGGAAATCGTCATCCGTCGCACAGTTCTTGAACCGCGGACGTCTCTTGAGTTCGTCTAAATTCATGCTATTCTCGTTTTGTGGCTTGTGCAGCCGGTTATTGAATATTTGAAATACTTGTTCGGGGGTACTGTCCTCCGGTACCGGGTCAGCGTCATAAATACCGTCGATAAGCCCCAGCGCCAGCGCCTCGTCGGCACGCAGCCAGTGATCCTTGCCGTCAAAATACATCGCGCGGATTTCCTCCTTGTCCTTGCCCATACGGGTGGCATACATCTCGCAAAGGGTATCCTCAAGCGCCTCGATCTCACGGATGCAGTCCTTCATCTCATCCTTGTTGCCGTAACAGCCGCCCTGGACACTGTGAAGCATCAGACGGGCATAACGGCTCATCTGCACGGGCTTGCCGCAAAGGGCGATGACGGAGGCCATGCTGGCGGCGATGCCGTCCACGTAGATGGTAATGTCGGCCTTGCTGTTCTTCAAGGCATTGAAAATGGCGATGCCCGAATAAACCTCGCCGCCGTTGCTGTTGATACGCACGTCCACCTTCCCGGTCAGGGCTTCCGCTTCCAGAAGTTCACGGGCAATATCACCGCTGCGCACGTTATCATCGTACTCACCGATGTCACCGTAAAGAAGGATGCAACAGGCATCGGTTCCGGGTATCATATTGAAAAATCTACTCATGTCACTATCGTTTTGGCAGGTCCTTCCCTGCAAAGTTTACGGTGCGAAATTAGGGGGATTAAAAGCCTTTTTCAAACCGCGTTTTCATCATGGAGACTTTAAAGGATTGCCATGACGCTTTAAAATGTCATCATGCGGAGCGCGTTTTTTTTCGCTCCTTTTCCTTATCAATTTTGCACGTAAAAAAGGAGGTAATATGGCCGAACTTACAAACGAGCAGAAAAAGGCATGGGCGAAAACGCTCTACACCCGCGAAACGCTCACGCAGGCGGAAATAGCCGAGCGTGTGGGGGTTTCACGGGTGACTGTGAACAACTGGATAGGCAAAGGAAACTGGGAGCAGCTGAAGGCTTCCATAACCATCACACGGGAGGAGCAGCTGAAGAACCTGTACCGGCAGCTGGCGGAACTCAACAACGCCATCATGGGAAAGCCGGAAGGGGAACGGTTCCCGAACGCCGCGGAAGCGGACACCATTTCCAAACTGTCGAACGCCATCAAGAAACTGGAAACAGAAGTGGGGCTGGCGGACATCATCTCCGTGTTCTCCGACCTGCTCAAATGGGTGCGGACCTACGATTCCACGCAGGCGAAGGAGATCACCCCGCTTCTGGACGCGTTTGTCAAATCAAAATTATCCTGACATGGCAAAGAAAAGACTCACACCCCAGGACAGGATCGCACTGGACAACTGGAACGAGCTGGTGGCATCCGTGCGCGAACATTCGGACATCAACCCCACGGACACGGAAACGGAAATCAGGCAGAGGCGGGAAAGACTGGAGAAGAACGACGAGGAGTGGTTCAAATACTACTTCGCCATGTATTGCACCTGCGAGTCCGCCGCCTTCCACAAAAAAGCCACCGGGCGGCTGATGAGGAACAACCGCTGGTACGAGGTAAGGGCCTGGTCACGCGAGCTGGCGAAATCCGCACGCTCCATGATGGAGATATCCAAACTGGCACTGACAAAAAAGATACGCAACGTGCTGCTGATCTCCAACTCGGCAGACAATGCGGAAAGGCTACTGCTGCCGTTCATGGCGAACTTCGAGGAGAACCAGCGGATCATACAGGACTACGGACAGCAGAAAAAACCGGGAGCGTGGGAAACCGGGGAGTTCACCTGCATGTCCGGATGCTCCTTCCGCGCCATCGGAGCCGGGCAGTCACCGCGCGGTACGCGTAACAAGAACTTCCGGCCGGACTTCATTCTGGTGGACGATATAGACACCGACGAGGAGTGCCGGAATCCGGAACGGATCAAAACCAAATGGAAATGGCTGGAGGAGGCGCTGATACCGACCATGTCCGTATCGGGAAACTACCGCATCCTGTTCAACGGGAACATCATCGCGCCGGACTGCTGCATCAAAAGGGCCATCGAAAAGGCAACCGAACTGAAGGCGAAAGGAATCGGGCACGTGGATATCATCAACATCCGGGGAAAGGACGGGCTGTCCGTATGGCCCGAAAAGAACTCCGAGGAGGATATAGACCTCTTCCTCTCACTGGTCAGCGCGGCGGCGGCACAGAAAGAGTTCTTCAACAACCCGGTGGTGGACGGCGGCGTGTTCGCGGAAATCACCTACGGGAAAGTGCCGGCACTTTCCAAGTTCAAGTTCCTGGTGATATACGGGGACCCCGCACCGGGAGAGAACAAGACGAAAAAAAGTTCCACCAAAACGGTGTGCCTGCTCGGGAAACTCGCGGGAAGGCTTTATCTGATAAAAACGTTCCTGGACAGGGGGCTGAACGCGGAATTTGTAGAGTGGTACATCAAGCTGCTGGAGTTCGTGGGCGGGAAAACCACCGTATACTGTTACATGGAGAACAACAAATTACAGGATCCTTTTTTCCAGCAGGTATTCCAGCCCATCGTGCGGCGGATACGCAGGGAAAGGAAAATATCACTGTACATCACCGGGGACGAGGAGAAGAAGACCGACAAGGCCACACGTATCGAGGCGAACCTGGAACCGCTCAACCGGGAGGGGAACCTGGTACTCAACGAGGCCGAAAAGGACAACCCGCACATGAAACGGATGGCGGAACAGTTCAAGCTGTTCAACCTGCAACTGACCTATCCGGCAGACGGACCCGACTGCGTGGAGGGGGGAAACAGAATTATAGACCGCAAGGCCAGACAGTCGGAAAAGCCCGTCATTGTCACAAGGAAAAGCACGCGGTCACAAAACAAGTACAGAGTGTAAACTTCAATACCTATCATTATGAGCAAATTTATCGAACTTTCAGACTACGACGCGAGCATACACCGCGAGATTCTGGACGCACTGACAAGGGAGGACGACGCCGTCGTGGAGATATGCGAGGACCGCGCCGTCGCCGAGATGCGCTGCTACCTTTCCAGACGTTACGACTGTGACAAAATATTCACGGCAACCGGTGACAAACGCAACCAGCTTGTCCTGATGATGGCCATCGACATAGCCGTGTACCACATCTTCTGCATACATAACCCGAGGAACCTGTCACCGCTGCGGAAGGAACGCCACGAAAGGGCGGTCGAATGGCTGAAAGCCGTGGCGGCCGAGGAGATATCGGTGGACGGCCTGCCCCTGCTGTCCGAAGAGACGAGGGCGGCAAAATCAAATTTCCTTATCAAAAGCAACCGTAAACGTGTAAACCATTGGTAATATGAACAAAAGAAAGAAAGGGGCCGGAAAGATAACCCAAAGCGGGAACCTGCCGAGGCCCGGGCAGAAAGGACCCGCAACCATCATACTGACACAGCCCAGAAGGTTCGGTATAGACATAGCGGACTACATGCTCGCGGTAAGGGCTTTCGAGAATGTGGACTACTCCAGACGCTTCAGGCTGTACGACCTGTTCAGCGACATACTCATGGACACGCACCTGACAAGTGTCATAGAGAAACGGAAGAATGCCGCACTGGCATCTTCCATAGAATTCCGCAGGAACGGGAAGCCGGACGAGAAGGTGAACAAGCAGATCAGGTCCCCATGGTTCCGGAAGTTCATAGGGGACATCCTGGACGCCAAATTCTGGGGGTTCTCACTCGTGCAGTTCTACCGCAAGGGGGAATGGGTGAACTACGACCTGATACCGCGCAAACACGTCGATCCCGTGCGCAGGCTCATACTGCGGCACCAGACGGACACCACCGGGACGTCCTGGGACGAGTACCCCGACCTGTTGTTCATCGGTTCACCCGACGATCCCGGACTGCTGGTGAAAGCAGCCATCTGGGTGATATACAAACGTAACGACGTGGCGGACTGGGCACAGTTCGCGGAAGTGTTCGGAGCGCCCATCAGGGAGTACACGTATCCCACGGATGACGACGAGGCACGGCAGAGGGCGCTGGACGACGCGGACAGCACCGGAAGCCTGTCGGTTTTCGTGCACGCGGAGGATACGGTGCTCAAGCTCGTGGAAGCCGCGAACAAGACAGGGAGCGCGGACCTCTACGACAAGCTCTGCGAGCGCTGCAACAACGAAATCTCAAAGCTGTTCCTCGGAAACACGCTCACCACCGAAGCCTCCGACAAGGGCACACAGGCACTGGGAACCGTACACAAGGACGTGGAGGAGAAAGTGACGCTCTCCGACAGGCAGGACATCCTCGACGTGCTCAACTATGACATGGCCGACATATTCGCAATGCTCGGAATAGACACCACAGGCGGGGAGTTCTGCTATCCGGAAAAGAAGCTTATCGAACCGGAGAAAAAGATGTCCATCCTCACACAGCTGCGTACGAACTTCAACCTGCCGGTAGGTGACGACTACCTCTACGAGGAATTCGGGATCGAGAAACCGGCAAACTATGACGAGCTGAAGAAACGCCAGGAGGAGAAAGCGGCGGAAATCGAGGCAGCGAAGGCCCGAGAGACCGAAAAGGCGGAAGAGGATGAACCGGATCCGGAAGAAGAACCGGAACTGGAAAAGCACGGTAAAGGAACACCCAAAGAAAAGAAAAATGCCCTTAAAAACGCATACAACTGGCTGAAACGTTTTTTCGGGAAAGCCCCGGGGAGAGACGGGGCAGCTTTAGAATGGTGATAAACGACCTCTACAGAATGGAGGACAAACAGGTGGAAACTTTATTCTCGTTCGATGAAGAGGTACTGAAGAAAGCCCTGAAGAACATATACAGCAAAGATTTCCATCCCATGACCGACATCGAGGAGAACCTGTTCGAGGCCACGTGGAAAACGATGAACAAAGCCACCGACAAGGGGTTTGGGACACGGAAAACCGATGATCCGGATTATGACTTCTACCGTGAAATCCGAATGAACAACGCCGTGTTCGCAGCTTTCAAGGTACACAGGGCACAGAACGACATGGCAGCGCTGCTGCTGGACAAAAACGGAAGTTTAAAGCCGTTTGAACAGTGGGTGAAGGAAGCCATGCCCATAGCCGACCACCAGATGATCCATTGGCTGCGTACAGAATACGACACGGCCGTCATACGGGCACACCAGGCCGCGGACTGGAGACAGTTCGAAAGGGAAAAGGATGTATTGCCGAACCTCAAATGGATGCCGTCCACAAGTGTGACGCCGGGAGCCGACCACCAGATTTTCTGGGGGACCATACGTCCGATAGATGATCCGTTCTGGAACGAGCACAGGCCCGGAGACAGATGGAACTGCAAGTGCACGCTCTCATCAACGGATGAAGCGCCGACAGCGGTACCGGACGAAAACGGGCAGAACAAGGCACATGACGGTCTGGAAAACAATCCGGGAAAAGACGGCAAACTGTTTTCAGACAAACACCCCTACATTACTGAAGCGCATCCGGGAGCAAAAAAAGCCGTGGACGCACTGACCAGGCGCATCAACGAAATGATAGCCGAAATGCCGGACAACCTGACGCTGGAGGAAAAAACCGACATCGCCCGCAACAATCTCAAGATAGAAAAGGCACTCGGCGTTACCAAAGGCAAGCCGATGACATACGAACAGGCGAACAAGGGAAAGGAGAACCCGAAATTCGGAAAAGAGGAAGGATACCGCGTGAATTGCCAGACCTGCACCGTGACACACATGCTCAGAAGGTTGGGGTTTGACATCGAGGCAAAACCCAACATCAGACAAAGCGCATACAATGAAATGGCAAAACAAGGTATCACATGGGAAGAACGTTTCCTGAACCGGGACGGAACAAAGCCGGATTATGACTATACCTATAAATGGCAGGTCAGAAAGGGATATCAAGTAATGAATGCAAACCGGCTGAAGGAATACTTCAGGGAAAAATTCAGAGAGGATGGAATATACGAGATATATTGTGCCTGGAAAGGCGGCTCCGCACACGTGTTCTGCGCAGAGGTGACTGAAGGAAAGACAAGGTTCTTCGACCCGCAAACCGGAAAGGATGATGCAAGCAATTACATACAGAGCATGAAAGCGGGCCGTGTGGGAGTGATAAGAATAGACAACAAACTGGTAAATCCCAAAATCATGGGACTATTCATCACCAAATAAACGGGAAGAAAGTGCCAGCCCCTCCTCACCGTCCACCAGACGGCAGGACTGGCCGTCGAACAGAATAAAGGCGGGAAGACCGACAGGCAACTCAAAACCATCCCCGTCAACACAGCCCACGGAATAGATGCTTCCTTCAGGGGAACTGGCTGATAAGACAACGGAGTTGTAACCGCTACTGTTTGCTAATTCCGACACTTGTTTAGGTATTTCCATAACGCAAAAAGGCACATAAAAAACGCCTTGCTGCAAAAGTATAAAATTATTTTTTAATTCAGTCATTCATGGACATAAAAGAATATTCAAAACTGATAAAAGCCAAACGGAAAGAACTGGATGGGCTAATGAAACGGAAAATGCCGGTTATCGCTGGACGAATGGCAAAAGACCATTTCCAGGACAACTTCCGCCGGGAAGGTTTCGTAAACGGAGGATTACACCCGTGGCCGAAAGCGAAAAGGCTGTCCTCGGGACGGACCGATGCGGCAGGGAGCTACGGGACGCTGCTCTCCGGAAGGAACCATCTCTTCAGCTCCGTCAAATACATGCCGGGAGAATACCGAGTGAGGGTGGCAAACGAACTCGTCTATGCGCCGGTCAATAACTGGGGAGGAGAAGTTCATCCGACTGTTACGCCCCAAATGCGGCGTTTTGCATGGGCGAAGTATTACCAGGCTTCAGGCAAGGCTAAAAAAGCCGCCACGGGCAAAAGAAAAGGCAAAAAGAAGGGTTCTGCCGCAAACAATGAACCGCAGGAAAATCAGGAAGCGCTGAAATGGAAAAGGCTGGCGCTGACCAAAAAGAAAAAGCTCCGGATAAAAATACCGCAACGCCAGTTTATCGGGGAAAGCCGGGAACTGTCCGAAAAGATAGACCGTAAAATGGAGAATGAAATCAGAAATATTTTAAACTTATAACAACATGGAAGAAATTTTTATCGCGATCATGGAACGCATCGCCGAAAAGATGCCTGAACTGTCATACATCGACGAGGACTACGGACAGCTTGAAGCCGGGGCGGAGGAGGACCACTATCCGGTAACCTTCCCCTGCGTGCTTGTCGGGAACGCCGAATCGGACTGGAATGACCTCGGTTACGGGGTACAGAAAAGCGAGTCACTCATCACCATACGACTGGCCATTGACTGCTACGATGACACCCACTACACCTCCGGAACCTATGACAAGGTAAGGGAACGGCAGCTGAAGGCCAAAGAGCTGTACAAAGCCTTGCAGGAGTTCCAGTGCACGGAAGAGACCAGCCCGCTGGTCAGGGTAAAGAGCCGGGACTATTCGCTGCCGGGAAACATCAAGGTGTACGAGACGGTTTATTCTTTCACGCTGCATGACGAGTCGGCCATGCAGTAAGGGGAAGGTTCATTCCCCCGTGAACAGGGAAAGCTGGACGGCTGTCAGGCGGGGTTTCTTAACCTTTGGGACGGGCTTCACCTCCAAGTCCTTCAGCTCCCGGCACTTGCACCGGATAATGGACATGATCCGCTCCTCGGAAATGAAAAACTCCTGGCGGGACAACACTTTCAGGGCATCATCAAAACGCAGGCGCTGCACCTCCGTCCAGTAATAGTAACGGCGGCACAGGGCTTCATCACGGAGTTCTATCAGTTTTTTGTCTCGTCCTTTAGCCATAAGTTCAGGTATATGCTGCAAAATTAGGCATTTAACCGGGGATGTTAATAAAAAAACGCCGCATCGTGTATGAATGCGGCGTTTTTCTGTTTAGAGTGTGAACAAAATCACATGGTCATCAGTTCGGTGTCATCCTCACCCGGAACAAACGGCTCGATGCGGGTGATCACCTTGCTCTGTACCTTCACCCGCCCGCTGCCATTACAGACCGGACATTTTGCGGATAAAGGAGCTCCTCCCTGGTCCAGGTAAAAGATACGTCCCTTGCCTTCACAACGCTTGCAGGCCATGACGTGCGGCGCGATGTTCTTCGTCTTCTCCATGACTACAACCGGCAGAATGAGGGTTCGATACGGTGCCAGACACCGTTTTCGTCACGTTTGTGGAAATAGTAGTTCACCGCGGTCTTGTACACCACGTTGCTCTCACGGAAGAGGTCCATGATCTCCGTGTACTCGCTGTCGAAACGGTCCTCGAGCTCGTACAGCTTACTCACGGACTTGTAGTCCAGATCGCCCTGGCGGTTGCGCTCGATCATGGTCATGCCGAGCTGGTACATCGGGTCGTCGGTACCCAGCTCGCGCCCCATGGCGTAGCGCTTCAGGTAATCCACCAGGCGTTCGGCGGCAAGGTCGGCACGCTCGTCGAAACTCTTCACCTTGTTGCTCCTCACCTCCAGCTTCATGTCACCGTCCACGATGGTGAAGCTCGCCTGCTCGTCCTTACGCAGCTGGCCGTATTCACGCATCACC
Source organism: Bacteroides sp. 1_1_30 (assembly GCF_020982715.1). Lineage (NCBI taxonomy): Bacteria > Pseudomonadati > Bacteroidota > Bacteroidia > Bacteroidales > Bacteroidaceae > Bacteroides > Bacteroides sp. 1_1_30. The sequence continues at coordinate 3,450 of NZ_JAJKHN010000006.1, read as the reverse complement.
GCACGGAAGGCGGCGGCCTCTTTCTCCACCCAGTCGCGGAACGCCTTCACGTCATCCACAACCGGGAGCAGCCGGTTCTTCACTTCAAGCATGAACTGCGCACGGAGGCCCTCATAGGCATCGCGCCGGTTACGCTTGCTTTCCTTCTCTTCCTGCTGGAGCTGTTTCAAAAGCTCCTTCCTGTCCTGGGCGGACAGGCTTTTTAATTGTTCTTTCAAATCCATAGCTAAAAAATTAAATGGTTGCTATTGTTGTTTATTCTCACGTTTACGGCGGATGGCACGCAGCTTCACCTGCAACGTGTCCAACGCCTCACAGTCAAGTTCACGGAACTCCTTGCCGGCGATACGGCTGTCCCGGCAGAAGGCGTTCACCCAGTCCCAGTCGGCCGTATCGATACCCAGCAGCTGCATCTGGTGCAGTACCGCGGAACGCTTCTGACGGAGAATCTTCCGGAGCTGTTCCTGATAAGTGGGCGGTACCAGCTTCTGCATGGCGGACACGGCGGCACTGTATTCCTTCAGTGTCATGTCACGCAGACTCGTGGTACGTCCCTCCGTGTACTGGGAAACGATGCTTTCCTTCAGTGCGTCACGATCCGATGTCGGAAGGCGGTTCAAAAGGCTGTAAAACGCCGCATAATTCTCGGGTTTATTTAACTGCTTGCGGCTGTTGATGTCTATCTGCATGGCTATACTGTTTTTTTGTTTATTTTAAGGTCATTGATTTCCTTAATCACTCTCTTTACTCTGATAGTACACAAATAATCAAGAAGATGCTCTTTTTCATTTTTTGTACACTTATACTGGTCGAAAAATTCAAGTATGCCCATTCTATTCAGATTTTCATTAACTCAAACTATTCATACCACATCAGCACAACTCTATGATTTCACCCACGGCAGAGCGTAGAAGAGTACGCAAAACCGAAGGGTTTCCGCTATCATAGATGACTTCCACACAACACTCATGGCGTGCGTTACGTGACACAACCAGCTCGCAAGTCATATTCTCACAGAGCCATTTTTCCACTACTTTACGGACACCAACTGCGGTGACCACAATTACCATTTTTTTACTCATAATATTGACCGTGCTGTATGTTATTCAACTCTTATCCTCCCGGTGTACTGGTTTCCCCGAAACTTCATCCCCTTGGTGAAGCCGCCCGGATATCCCAGTTCCTTGCTTCTCGCGTTTGCCAGCAACAAATGTTCCCGGCTAAGGGAGGCTACAAAACCTTTGTCCTTTTCCAGTCCCATCTCTCGGGCCTTCCGGGTGACGCTGCGTTCGGAAACACCGAGCATTTCAGCCAGCTCCCGGTTGAGGGTATTGTGATAGTGGCGACGCATGATGGAAAGCATATTACCGTTCCAAAAGATACGGGTGGAATATCCCTTATGCTCGACGAGCCGTCCCAGTGTCCGGTGCATGAAAGTACCGTCAGCAACCTTCCGGTGCTTGCGGTACTGTTCACGCTTGTACACCAGCACACATTCATGACACCAGGAACTCCGTCCCCCATTCTTCAACGGATAGAACTCACGCATCCACAACTTTCGGCCGCAATGCGGACAGACACGTTTACGTTTCTGCTTGTTGTTATTTTCACTCATAGCTGTTTATGCTGCATTCATCAGTTCATATTCAAATTTTCACCGAACGGAATAGTATTAATGTCAGCCTTTCTCGTGTAGGCCTGCATAAGTCCCACGGAAAGCAGCATATAGACATTCTTATTCGCTTTGACAACCCCGGAAATAGAGCCGACAATATGTTCAGTCTTGCCGGTAATGATTGAGCCGGCTATCTGCTCAAGCCCGTCTGGATGGTCCTCACTGGCCGCAACGCTCATAAAGGCACTAAGATCGTTTTCCTTACAAAAGTTATCCACGTATTGGCAGAGTTCCTTTACTGCCTCTTTCTGTTTTTCTGTAATCATTTCTGTTAAATTTTAATGGTTAATAATTATATGTTGAAATCGCGAAATCTCTTTTTTGATACTGGCTGTACATAGTTTCCTCCCAATCCGTCTCTTCCTCCTCCGGAAGGTCATCCTCATCAAGTTCTACCTCCTTACGGTAAATCAGATACCGTGCCTCCAGAAAGAAGAGGACCACGCGGCGCAGGAACTCACGGGCGGAGGCGATGCCGTGCTTTTCCATGAAGGAGGCGATACGGTCCGGACCGATAGTGTTCGTGCGGATGCTCACCAGACACTGCCGGCGGAAGTCCTTCAGCGTGCTGCCCCTCACCTCGAACACGCGGTCAGCGATACGGCCGAGACTCTCCGGAATATGGTATCCGGAACCTTCGTCATCCGTTCCCACCAGCAGTTCAGCAGCAGCCGTCAGCATACCCTCCACGCTCATGCGCTGGGCAGCGGCCGTCTCCTTCAGGAACACGTACTGGTAATTGCTCACGTAGGTATGTATGAGGTAGCCTTCAGGACGGCGGAACACCTCTTCGGAGGCAAGCTCCATCGAAAGGTTGTTCAATGTCACACCGGCACCGCAGCAGAAGGCGCACACCAGGCGGACGACAAGACGCTGGCGGTTGCCCCAGCCGCCAGCGATGATGGCACGCTGCAGGCTGCCGGCAACGGCCGGATCCATCTCGAAGAACAGCACCGACTTCTCCTGACGGCGGAAGAAGAACGACATGTCCGGAATACGATCCATGCAGAGGAGGATGCGCCGGGTGGCCGTGGAGACCCTGCCACCATCCGTCATGCGGATGTAGGACTTCACCAGGTGGTTCATCACTACCGTCATGTCGGAAAAATGATAGTCGGCAACCTTCCCGCGGAACAGTTCATGAAGCAGAACGGGCAGCTTCACAACGTAGTTGTAATACTCCTTTCTCATGGCTCACTTGCTTGAAGGTTTCCAGTCCACTGTTATAATCGCATCCAGCTCACCGCTGCCGCCACACACCGGGCAGGATACATGCACGTCCTCGCGGCTGCCCTCTTCCGTTCCCCAGAACCAGCCGTTGCCCTTGCAGTAACCACACTTGTGGCCGGTACTGACGAAGTTCTCACGGTTAGGCCCCTTACACATATAGGCGGGAGGACAAATCTCCAGCTGTTTCTTTATCCTGCTCATGCCTGGCCTCCTTTCTGTTTCGGTCCCGCCACATTCCAATAGTCATAGGCGCCCTTCTCCCAGATTGTGTATTCACCAGTGGCCCCCTGATAACGTCCCTTACTGAAGGCGACGTAGCCCTCTACCCATATCTTCAGGTCGGCATCATACATCACGCTCGTGGCCGCATCACCTTTAGGATTCTTGCCACGGGCATGGCTGATGAAAACAAACAGCTTGTCCGGAAACTCCTCCTTCAGCTGGATATAGTCACGATACGTCATCTGTGTGTATTGGAAGCTGTCAATGATCACGATGTTGAAACTCTTATGACGCCGGAGCCTGATCTTCAAGGTGGGGATGTC